>DATBBZ010000022.1:0-5420 GCA_036270745.1 Gemmatimonadales bacterium
ATAGAGTGCGCTCGAGAGTCCGTAGAGCACGTCGTTATTGACGATGATCGCCGCATCCAGGTCCTGGACCTTGATCACGGACAACGCGGGGCCGAAGATCTCCTCCTGCTCGACGCGCATGCCGGGCTTCACGCCGACGAAGAGCGTCGGCTGATAGAACCAACCGCGGTCGAGTCCCTTCCCCGTCGCCTTCGCGCCGCCGATCAGGATCGTGGCGCCTTGCTCCTTTGCGATACCGACGTACTGGTCGACCTTGTTGCGGGACGCCTCGTGAATCAGCGGCCCCACCTCCGTCTGGGCATCGAGCCCGGGGCCTAGCCGCAGCTTCTGGGCGCGGTCGGCGACCATCTTCACGAACCGGTCGTGGATGCCGGCCTGCAGAATGAGCCGGCTGGTGGCGGTGCAGCGCTGACCCGTGGTGCCGAACGCGCCCCACAGGACGCCGTCGAGTGCCAGGTCCAGGTCGGCGTCGTCCATCACGATCATCGCGTTCTTCCCGCCCATCTCGAGCGAGAGCCGCTTGTGCATCCGCCCGCAGGTGGCGCCGATCAGCGAACCCGTCTCGGTCGATCCGGTGAACGAAATCACCCCGACGTCGGGATGCTCGACCAGCGCCTTCCCCGCGGCTCCCCCGCCATGCACCAGCTGGATGACCTCGGGAGGCAGACCGGCCTCGAGGAGAATCTCGACCAGGAGGTGCGCCGTGTGCGGCACGTCCTCGGAGGGCTTCCAGATCACCGCGTTTCCGCAGAGCAGCGCCGGGAAAATCTTCCAGGTGGGGACGGCGAGCGGAAAATTGAACGGCGTGATCACGCCGACCGTTCCGATGGGGCGTCGGAAGCTCATCGCCCACTTGTTGCGCAGCTCGGAAGGCACCGTCTTGCCGTAGAGACGGCGGCCCTCGGTGTGCGCGTAATACGCGGTATCGATCCCTTCCTGGACGTCCCCCCGCGTCTCCAGGAGGACCTTCCCCATCTCGCGGGTCATGGCCTTGGCCAGGTCTTCCTTCTTCTTGACCAGGAGGTCGCCCACGCGCTGGAGCACCTGTCCCCGAATGGGCGCCGGAGTGCGGGACCAGACGGCGAATCCCTTCTTCGCCGACGCCGCCGCCCGGGCGACATCCTCGGCACCCGACTGGGGAAAGCGGCCGATCAGGTCCGCCGTGTCTGCGGGGTTGGTGTTTCCGAAGTACTCGCCGGTGACGGGCGCCGCCCACGAGCCGGCGATGAAGTTCTTGAACTCAGACATGATTGAGGGGCCAGGGGTCGGGGGTCAGGGCTTCAGGGGCACATCCAGGTCGCCATTTCACGCGCGTAATGTACTCGGGGCAAGATCTCCCGCGCCGCGAGCGTCAGGCCCCAGATGACCAGCCCCTGGGAGAGGATGTGCGCCCAGGGCAGATGCCGGCGCCACGAGGAAATGGAGCTCCAGACCCCCGCCGTGAGCACGGCGGAAACACCGAGGAGATAGAACCAGAGCTTGAGACCGCAGCCGTGAGTGTACGGCCACTGTCATGCCGATCCCGATCAACAGGCCCAGTCCGACCCGAATCCAGGTGCCGGCCCACTCGCGCGTGGAGAGCGCCCGGGAGCCGGGAGCGGGGTGCCCTCCGGGTGGAGGATAGCCACCGGCCGGCTTGATCGGCACCGGGGGCGGCTGGTGTCCGGGCATGTTGGTGAGCAGCCGATCCACCTCGGCCAGCTCCTTGTCCCAGTCGCGGTCGCGGTCGTCCTTCCCAGGCACTCAAGCCTCCCGTACTAGACCGTAGCGCTCGATTTTCTTGTAGAGGTTACTGCGGGGCATCTCCAATGTGCGTGCGGTTTCGGACACATTCCAGTCGTGCTCCTGGAGCTTGGCGACCAGAAACGCTTTCTCCGCGGCGAGCTTGAACTCCTCGAAGGTGGCGGCCTGGAACAGCGCCCCTCCATGGCCATCCCCACCGGCGGTCGCCGCGCTCCCGGGGCCGGTGGCGATCCGCTCCACGTCGGCGGCGGTCACGGCGCGCCCGGGCGCGAGAATCAGCAGGCGCTCGACCGCGTTCTTGAGCTCGCGGATGTTGCCGGGCCAGTCGTGCAGGGCCAGCCGCTCGAGTGCCGCGTCCTCGAATCCCCGCGCCGGCAAGCCGGTGGACCGCCCCAGCTCTTCGATGAAGTGCCGGACCAGCTGGGGAATGTCCCCGCGCCGCGCCCGGAGGGGCGGGACCTCGAGGGGCACGACGTTCAGCCGGTAGAGCAGATCCTCGCGGAACCGCCCCGCCGCGATTTCGGTGTCGAGCCGCTTGTTGGTCGCGGCGATGACGCGAACGTCCACCGCCAGCGTCTTCCCCGATCCCACGCGGGAGATCACGCCTTCCTGGAGCGCGCGCAGCACCTTGGCCTGGGCCGAGAGGCTCATGTCGCCGATTTCATCCAGGAACAGCGTGCCGCGGTCCGCCAGCTCGAACTTGCCGGCGCGATCCCCCACGGCGCCGGTGAACGATCCCTTCACGTGACCGAACAGCTCGCTCTCGATCAGCTCGGTGGGAATCGCGGCGCAGTTCACCTCCACGAACGGCCCGGCGGCGCGCGGCGAGAGGCTGTGAATGGCGCGCGCGACGAGCTCCTTGCCGGTGCCGTTCTCGCCGGTGATCAGCACGCGGGCGGGCGTGGGCGCGACCTTCTCGATGGTGTCGACCACCTGCTTGACGGCCTTGGACGACCCGACGATCTGGTGCCGGGACTGCACCTCCGCCTTGAGACGGACATTTTCGTCCGCGAGCGCGCCATGCTGGAGCGCGTTGCGCAATGTGAGCAGAACGCGGTCGGTGTCGAGCGGCTTTTCGAGGAAGTCATACGCGCCGAGCTGGGTCGCTTCGACGGCGGTCTGCACGGTGCCGTGGCCGGAGATCATGACCACCTGCGCGTGCGCATCGAGCTCGCGAAGCTTCCGGAGCGTCTCCAGTCCGTCCATCCCCTGCATCTTTACATCGAGGAACACCAGGTGCGGACGGAAGTCGGGATACTTGAGCAGGAGATCGCCCCCCGACGAGCACGTGAGCACCTCGAGATCTTCGAACTCGAGGAGCTGGGTCAGGGCCTCGCGGATGCCTTTCTCGTCGTCGGCGACCAGGACGCGCTGGCTCACGACCCGGACCTCCGGTAACACACGACGCCCGTGGGGTTGATGGCGATGCGGCGAATGGCCGGCGGCACCAGCACCAGCACGCTCCCGTCGTCGGCGCCGGCCACGAGCTTCGCCAGCCGCGCCACCGCGGGCCCGGGGAACGGAAATCCGTGCACGGACAGCTCCTGCACCTTCCAGCGGGCGACCCCAGGCTTGGCGATGGTCACCGGACCCGCCATCCGGAGGGGCTCGTACGTGGCGAGCACGTGCTCCGCCGGCCCCAGGGCATCACGAGGCAATACGCGGGTGTCGAGCCGCGCGTTCACCGCGATGCTGGAATCGAGCAACTCCACCCGGAGCGAATCGAATCCTTTGCGCACCGTCCAGTCGATCCCCCCACCGATCAGCGACGCCATCTCGTTCGGCGTGAGCACCACCGAATCGGGCCCGCCCGCGACGCCCAGTGACGCGAGCTTGGCCGCCGCGGCGCGCACCGCACCGGGCGTCGGCGCACCGACCGAGGTGTCGGAGACCGGCGGCAGCCGGGTCGAATGGGGTCCCAGGTATTTGGCGGCGGTGTGCATGATCGGATTCCGGTACCAATACCCGACGCCCGCCAATATGAGAATGGCGGCGAGGCACCCGAGTCGTCCGATGACTTTAAGACAGCCGTCCATGCTTGACCTCTTCGTACACCGCCCCGTGTCCTCTGCCTTGGCCGGTGACGCTCTTCATCAGAGAGATGGCGTCGACGTGCACAGTTTCGCTCCAGACCATGCTTTCCAGGACCCGTTCCAGGCCGGCGAAGGCGTTCCGGGGCGGGTCCCGCCGGGTTCGCCCGAGCGTAATGTGAGGCCGAAAAGGGCGCCCCTCCGGCGCAAAGCCGAGGGGGTCGAACGCGCCGAAGCCTTCGATCGTGACGGGAATGGCCCGCACTCCGGTGACCGCCTGATCCAGGGCCGCGCCCAGCTCCTCCGTCCGTGCCGCACCGGTCTCACCCAGGAATTTGACCGTCAGGTGGATGGCCTCGGCCGCCACCCAGCGCACCGGGAGCTGCAATTCCCGCGCGGGTGCCGCCGCCGCCCACAGACGTTGGCGCAACGCGGCCGGGAAGTTCACGGCCACGAACAGCCTCACCGCGCGGTGCGATCGAGCAGGAGACTGCCCCGGCGGTATCCGCGGGGGTCGACCTCGACGGTGGAAAACCCGAGCTCGGTGAAACGTTTCCGCACCGCATCCAGGTGGGTGGTGACGAACGGGATCGCAGCGGCCTCGACCTCGATCCGCGCCGAGTCCCCGGCGTGGCGCACCCGCAGGTCTCCGGTGAGCCCCTGGGCGCGGAGGAACGCCTCGGCGGCCTCCACCTGTTTCAACCGGGTGGGCGTGATGGATAGCCCGTACTGGATGCGGCTGGAAAGGCAGGGAGCGGCCGGGGCATCCCAATTGGGGAGCCCCAGGTCTTCGGAGGCACGCCGGATGTCGGCTTTGGTGAGCCCGGCGTCGGCGAGCGGCGACCGGATCCCGGCGGCGGCGCCGGCGGCGCGACCGGGCCGGTGCTCGGCGAGATCGTCCGCGTTGGTCCCGTCACAGATCACGGCCAGTCCCCGCTCGGCGGCGACCTGCCCCAGCCGGCTCCAGAGCTCCGTCTTACAGTAGAAGCAGCGGTTAGTCGGGTTGGCGAGGTAGCGCGGGTCTTCCAGCTCGTGCGTGGCGACTTCGAGCACCGGCACGTCGAAGCGGCGGGCGATGTCGTGCGCGACGCGCCACTGCTCCTCGGGATACGAGTCACTGCGTCCGATGGCGGCGAGCATCCGGTCGCGCCCCAGCTCCTGCCGGAGCACCACGGCGAGCAGCGCAGAGTCGACGCCCCCGGAGTAGCCCAGGAGGGCCGAGGGGTAGCGGCGAACCAGCTCGCGGAGGCGGGCGAGACTCATCCGCGAATAGTACCCAGGGATATTCCGGAACGAGAACCGGATATTCTCCGGGCCGGAAACCCATTACTATGATGAAACGTTATGTGATGATAGTAACGCCCTACGAATCGTCAGCAATCTCAGCAAGGGACTCCCAAATGACGGGAAAACGACCGATCGACGCCGTCGATCGCCAGCTGCTGCGCCTCCTCGCGGACAACGGCCGCGCCAGTTTCCAGGCACTCGCGGATGAGGTCGGACTCTCGCGCCCCGCGGTGATGGAGCGCGTCCGCCGGCTCGAGGGCGCCGGGATCATCACCGGGTATTCCGCTCAGCTCGACCGCGCGAAGGCGGGCGTGCCGGTCACGGCGTTCGTCGCCGTGCGCTACGGCGGCTCCGGCTATG
>DATBBZ010000023.1:0-8125 GCA_036270745.1 Gemmatimonadales bacterium
CGGTATCGAGATCGCCCGGGTCACCTCCTCGAGGTCGTGCAGGGACCCCCCGAAATGTGCCTCTTCGGTGAGGACCGAGACGGCCACCGCCCCTCCCGCCTCGTAGGCCGTCGCATGCCGGACCGGGTCCAGATCGACCCGAATGTCCCCGGCCGACGGTGACCGGCGCTTGACCTCCGCGATCACCCCCACGGTGGTCGCGGCGACGAAAGGCCCGAAGGCGGGCGGCGCCGGGGTGGTGCCGGCCAGCCGCTCGAGATCGGCCCGACGCCCCCGAAGTGTTTCCACCCGGGAACGTGTGAGGGCGAGAATGGCGTCAATGCTGGCTCTTGGCATCCTTGCGTTCGGTTGATATTCGGGTAGATTGAGTTCGGCTTCTTTTCGGGAGCGAGCAGTGCCCCTGACCCGGCGTCAGCATGAGATCCTGGACTACCTCCGCGAGCACATCGACGACAAGGGGTACGCCCCTTCCTTCGAAGAAATCGCGGAGCGGTTCGAATTCCAGTCCCTGGCCACGGTGCACGAGCACCTGACCAACCTCGAGCGCAAGGGTTACATCCGGCGCACCCACAACGAAAGCCGGGCGATCGAGATCGTGCCCCCCAAGGGCCAGACCGGCGCTACCGAGCTGCCTCTGCTGGGCCTGGTCGCGGCCGGCGCGCCCATCGAGGCCCTCACCGAGGGCGAGACCTTCTCCGTTCCCGACGAGCTGCTCCCCCGCCGGGGCCGGAGCTATGTCCTCCGGGTCCGCGGGTCGTCCATGATCGACGAGCACATCAAGGACGGCGACTACGTCGTGGTCCAGGAGCGGAACCAGGCCGACAACGGTGAGACGGTCGTGGCGCTCTTGAACGGCATCTCCGGCGGGGGCGCCACCGTCAAGAAGTACTACCGGGAGCCGGGCGGGTGGATCAGGCTGCAGCCCGCCAACGCCGAGCTCTCGCCCCTCCGGGTCAACGAGCGCGACGTGATGGTTCAGGGCGTCGTGGTCGGCGTCATCCGAAAATACTGACCGACGCGCTGCCCCGGTTCCGCAACTTCAGCAGGACTTCGCGCGCCGCCCCGGACTCGAGTGCGGCGCGCGCCTTTTTCAGCCCCTCCGGAACGTCCTTCGCCACCCCCGCCACGTACACCGCCGCGCCCGCGTTCAAGAGTACTGCGGTCTTCCCGGCTTCGTCTTCGCCGCCACCGTCCAGGATACGTTCGGCCCGGCGAGCGTTCTGGGACGGCGGCCCGCCCCGGAGCTCGGCCAGGTCCACGGCCGGCAGGCCGAGCGCTTCCGGATCGAGTACGGAGCGCGAGGTCTTCCCCCCGCGTATTTCCCAGACGTCGGTCAAGCCCGCGGGCGAGATCTCGTCCATCCCGGCCCGCCCGTGTACGACGAGCGCATGCTCAGTACCGAGCAAGGCCAACGCCTCAGCCACGAGCGGAGCGCGCGACGGGTCCGCGACGCCCACCACCTGCCGCCGCACGCCGGCGGGGTTCGCGAGGGGTCCCACCAGGTTCATGACCGTGGTGACACCCAACTCCTTTCGAATGGGAGCGAGATGGCGCATGGCGGGATGGAAGTTCGGCGCGAACAAGAAGGCCAGCCCGGCGCGCGCCAGGGTCAATTCGGCGGTCTTGGCGTCAGGGGGTATCGTGATCCCCATTGCTTCGAGCACGTCTGCAGATCCGCATTGCGACGTGTAGGACCGGTTGCCATGCTTCGGGACCGTCGCCCCTGCCCCTACGGCGACGAATGCGGCGACGGTGGAGATGTTAAATGTGGAGACCGTGCCTCCCCCGGTGCCGCAGGTATCGACCACGTGCGGGCCTTCGGCGGTGACCTTCACCATGGCCGACCGGAGGGCGCGCACCACGCCGGCGACCTCGGCGGCTGTCTCGCCCTTGGCGCGGAGGCCCAGCAGGATCGCCCCCATCTGCGCCGGTGTAGCCTCTCCGCGCATCACGACGTCGAATACCTGGGTGGCAAGCGCCTCGGACAGCGATTCGCCCCGGGCGAGCACCGCGATGGCCTGCGTAACGGGGGAGGACGGGGAGGTGTCTGGCATGAGGGGACGGTACGGTCGCCAAAGGTATCCCGAAGAATCGTGCTTTGTCAAACAGGACAAGGGGTTGCGTGCCTTGAAAGGGTCTCTCCTCCTTTCTATTTTTAGCGGGTGACGAGCCGCCCCTTCCTCGCGGTGGTGCAGTATGACGGGGGGCAGTTCGTGGGGTGGCAGCGACAGCCGGCCGGCCGCACGGTGCAGGGAGAAATGGAATCCGTTCTCCAGCGCATCACGGACCGCCGGGCCGCGGTAACCGGTGCGGGACGCACCGACACCGGCGTGCATGCGCTGGGTCAGGGCGCGGGGTTTCTGGTGTCCGAGCGCTGGGCCGACGATGTGAATGGTCTGCACCGGGCGTTGAACGCCCTGCTGCCGAAGGACATCTGGGTGGAACGGGTCACCGAAATGCGGCCCGGTTTCCATCCCCGGAAGAGTGCGACGGCCCGCCGGTATCAGTACGTGATCGGCACCGACGCCGCGGCGGAATCACCCTTCCGGAGACGCTTCGAGTGGGCGTTGGGGGGGGGCCGCGTCGGCCGGCCCCTCGATGCCGACGCGCTGGCGACGTGTGCGAGGACGTTGATCGGCGAACATGACTTCCGCGGATTCGCGGCGGCCGGACCGGTCAAACCTCACTACCGATGCCGCGTGGCGCTGGCCGAATGGGCGCCGCGAGCGGACGGTGCGGGGATGACCTTCACGATCGAAGCCGATCGGTTCTTGCATCACATGGTGCGCTTTCTCGTGGGCACCATGGTGGACGTCGCCCTGGGACGCCGGCCGGCGTCCGACTTCCCTCGCCTGCTCGCCGCGACCGATAACCGGGCGGCCAGTCCGCCCGCCCCGCCCCAGGGACTGTATCTGGTGTGCGTGCGGTATCCCGCTGACCTCTACGCCGGGGCCTCATTATGAAGTTTTTCCTCGACACCGCGAACCTGAAGGACATCAGCTGGGCCGCGCAGGCGGGCCTGATCGACGGCATCACCACCAATCCGTCGCTCCTCGCCAAGTTCGCGGGCGACGTGGACCCCCGGGATGTGCTGAAGGAGATCTGCTCGCTGGTGGAAGGTCCGGTCTCGGCGGAGGTCATCGCGATCGACGCCGAGGGCATGGTGAGCGAAGGCGAGTCGCTGATGAAGATCGCCGACAACATCGTGGTCAAGATTCCGATGACGGAAGCCGGGATGGTCGCGGTGCGCCGCCTCTCGCGGCAGGGAATCAAGACCAACGTCACGCTCTGCTTCTCCAGCGTGCAGTGCCTCATCGCCGCCAAGGCGGGTGCGAGCTACGTCTCCCCCTTCATCGGCCGCCTGGATGATGTGGGCCAGGACGGGATGGACGTGATCCGTGAAACCCGCGTGATCTTCGACAACTACCAGTACGCGACCGAAATCCTCGCGGCCTCCATCCGCCACCCACGGCACGTGGTGGACGCCGCGATGGTGGGCGCCGATGTCGCGACCCTGCCCCCCGACATCCTCAAGAAACTCCTCCAGCACCCGCTGACCGACCGCGGCCTGGAGCAGTTCCTCGCCGACTGGGGCAAGCTCACCAAGCGCGCGAAGGCGACCGTTTGACCTACAGCTCCCCGCTCGGCACCCGTTACGCCTCACCGGCGATGCAGTCGCTCTGGAGCGACCAGCGCCGGTACGGGCTCTGGCGGCGCCTCTGGCTCGCTTTGATGGAGTCGGAGCGAGAGCTCGGTCTCGATATTCCCGCAGGGGCCATCCAACAGCTCACCGCGCATCTCGACGACGTGGACCTCGCACGCGCCGCGGAGCATGAACGCCGCCTGCGGCACGACGTCATGGCGCACATTCACGCGCTTGGCGACCAGGCGCCCGCGGCGAGGCCCTACCTGCACCTCGGCGCCACCTCGGCCTTCGTAACCGACAACGCCGATCTCCTGCTGATGCGCGAAGGCCTCCAGCTCCTCCTCGGCCGCGTAGCCGCGGTCCTGGTGGCGCTCGGCAAACTGTCGCGCCGGACCTCCCGCGTCCCCTGTCTCGCGTACACGCACTTCCAGCCCGCCCAGCTCACCACGGTGGGCAAGCGCGTCACCCTGTGGATGCAGGATTTCATCCTCGATGCCGAGGAGCTCCTGCACCGCCTCGAGACGTTCCGGTTCCGCGGCGTGAAGGGCACGACGGGCACCCAGGCGTCTTTTCTGGAGCTCTTTGCCGGAGATCACGAGAAGGTCCGCAGGCTCGACGCCCTGGTGGCCCAGAAACTCGGGTTCAGCCAGGTCTTCCCGGTCACCGGCCAGACGTACACGCGGAAGCTCGACGCGGAAGTCCTGGCCGCGCTCTCGGGAATCGCCGCCTCAGCCGCGAAGTTCGCGACCGACCTGCGCCTCCTGCAGCACGAAGGCGAGCTGCTCGAGCCGTTCGAGAGCGAGCAGGTCGGATCGTCGGCGATGGCGTACAAGCGGAACCCGATGCGCGCCGAGCGGATGACGTCCCTCGCCCGGTTCGTGATCGAGCTCGAGGGGAACGCCTGGCACACCGCCGCGACGCAGTGGCTCGAGCGGACGCTGGACGACAGCGCCAACCGGCGGCTGGTGATCCCCGAGGCGTTCCTCGCCGCCGATGCGATCCTGGTTCTCGCGACCAACGTCGCGGCCGGCATCGAGGTCCGCGAAGCCGTCATCGCGCGGCGCGTGGCTGACCAGATGCCCTTCCTCGCCACCGAAGCGCTGCTCATGCGGGGCGTCAAGGCGGGCGGGGACCGGCAAACCCTGCACGAAGTCATCCGCGCGCACAGTCAGACGGTGGCCAAAGCCATGGCCGAGGCTGGGACGCCCAACGATCTGCTCGAGCGACTCGACTCCGATCCCGCCTTTCGGGCGCTCGGCCTCTCGGCTCGCACCGGGGATCTCGATCCCACCCGGTACGTGGGCCGCGCTCCCCAGCAAGTGGACGAATTCCTGGACGACGTTCTTCCTCCCATCCTTCACGCGGTCCAGCGGGCGGCCCCTACGGCGACCCCGGCCGAGGTCACGGTATGACGACGGCGCTACGCGAAAGCACGCTCCCCCTGCCCCTCCTGCGCCGCGGCAAGGTCCGGGAGATGTACGAAGTGGACGCGGATACGCTCCTCATGGTGGCGAGCGACCGCGTCAGCGCGTTCGACGTCGTGATGGGCGAAGCGGTACCGCACAAGGGCGCGGTCCTCACGCAGATGTCCGCCTTCTGGCTCAAGAAGCTCGACAAAGTGATCCCGAATCACATGATCACCGCGGACACCGCGGCCATCATTAAGAAGGTGCCGGCCCTCGCCGGCCATCGCGGCATGATCGCGGGGCGCGCGATGCTGGTGAAGCGCACCACGCCCATGTCCTTCGAGTGCGTGGTGCGGGGCTACCTGTCGGGCTCGGCCTGGGCCGAATATCAGAAGTCGGGGACGCTCGCCGGCGAGCCGCTCGCCACCGGCCTGGTGGAGAGTGATCGCCTCGATCCGCCGATCTTCTCCCCGGCCACCAAGGCGGAGACAGGCCATGACGAGAACGTCACCTTCGGCCACGTGGTCGAGGCGCTGGGCCGCGTGATGGGAGAGCGGCTGAAGCGCGCTTCGCTCGCGCTCTACGACGCCGGCCGCGCCTACGCCCTCGAGCACGGGATCATCATCGCGGATACGAAGTTCGAGTTCGGCACGACGACCGACGGCACCCTGCTCCTGATCGATGAGGTCCTGACGCCCGACTCCTCACGGTTCTGGCCCGCGGACCGCTACACGCCGGGCAAGGGCCAGCCGTCGTTCGACAAGCAGCCCCTGCCCGACTACCTCGCGGGCCTCAAGAAGCAGGGCAAGTGGAACGGCGACGCGCCGCCGCCGGCCCTGCCCAAGGACGTCGTGCAGGCCACCAGTGAACGGTATCGCGAGGCCTATCTGCTCGTGACCGGGCACGCCTTGGAGACCGCCTGATGCGGATGGCCCCCGAGGGCTGGCCCTTCATTCTCCCCGGCTGGGCGCTTCTGGCCCTCGGGATCTGGGCGGCGAACACCGGCAGTCACTGGTGGTGGCTTCCTACGCTCCTCTGGCTGCCCTTCGCCGTCTGGCTCCTCATCTTTTTCCGGGATCCGGTCCGCACCGGTCCCCGCGGCGACCTGGCGGTGATCTCTCCCGCCGACGGCACCATCGTGAGTGTCGCGCAGGTGGATGAACCGGCGTACCTCAAGGCGCCCTCGGTGCGCGTCTCGATCTTCATGAGCGTGTTCAACGTGCACGTGAACCGGTATCCGGTGAACGGCACCGTGGAATACCGCTACTACAATCCCGGCAAGTTCCTGCATGCGGCCCGGGAGAAGGCCTCGCTCGACAATGAGCAGTCGTCGATCGGCGTGCGGGGACCGCGCGGGCCCCTCCTGGTGCGGCAGATCGCGGGCTCCATCGCCCGGCGCATCGTGACCGACGCCAAGGTCGGCGATCCCGCGGTGCAGGCGGAGCGCATGGGGATGATCCGGTTCGGCTCGCGCGTGGATGTCTTCCTGCCCGCCTCCGCCAACGCCAGGATCGCGGTGAAGGTGGGCGACAAGGTGCACGCGGCGGCGACCGTGCTCGCGGAATATCCCTGATGGCGGGACCCCGCCTCCGGCCTCCGAACATCCGGCGCGTCGTCATTATCGTGCCGAGCCTCTTCACCATCTTCAACCTGTTTTTCGGGTTCTGGTCCATGGTCCTGGCCCAGCGCGGCGACTTCTACCGGGCCGGCTGGTTCATCGTGTTCGCCGGCATCCTCGACACGCTCGACGGCCGCGTCGCGCGGCTCTCGAATACCGGCACGCGCTTCGGTGCCGAGCTCGACTCGCTCGTGGACGTCGTGTCGTTCGGCGTCGCGCCGGCCTTCCTGATGTACCGGGTGCAATTCGCCGACGGCGGCCCCCTCGCCTGGGTCCTCTGCTTCTTTTACGTCATGGCCGCCGCGCTGCGGCTCGCCCGCTTCAACATCACGCAGGCCGGTCGCGCGAAGACCGCGTTCATCGGACTGCCATCGCCCGCCGCCGGCATGACCCTCGCGACCTTCTATCCGTTCACCCAGACCGCGCTTTACGACGCGTCGGTGCACTTCATTCCCTGGGACCGGTTCCTGACGTTCCTGATCATCGGGCTCGCCATCCTGATGGTCTCGAATGTCCGCTACGCCACGGTGCCGCGTGCCGGCATCCGCACCGTCCGGGGAATTCTGTCGTTCGCCGTCATCATTGCGATGCTGGTGTTCGGCATCTGGAAGCACGACGTCTTCTTCTTTCCGCTGGGTGTGACCTACGTGACGTACGGCGTGGTACGGGCCGCCCTCCTCGGCCTCTTCGTGACCGCCGATGAAGATGAGGAGGCGGAGACCGCCGGCCCCATCGTGATTGGCGATACCGACCGCGGGTCCGCGGAGCTGCACCGGCCCCGGGGAACCTGATGGCCTCCTTCCGCGTCGAGATCCGTGTGATGCCCCGGGGCGGCATCCTCGACCCCCAGGGTCAGGCCGTCGCTCACGCCCTGCACGCCCTTGGCTTCGCCCACGTCAACGGCGCGCGCGTCGGGAAGCACCTGGTGTTGACGGTGGACGCAGCAGATTCTGGCGCCGCCGAGCAGCAGGCGAAAGCCATGTGCGACCGCCTGCTGGCCAATCCAGTGACCGAGGACTACCTGGTCGCCGTGGAGCCTGCCTGATGCGGCGCGTGGCCGTGGTGGTGTTCCCCGGAACGAATTCCGAGGTCGAGACCGTGGACGCCGCCCGGGATGCCGGGAGCGACCCGTACTACGTCTGGCACAAGGACACCGACTTGAAGGGCGCGGACGTGGTCATCTTGCCGGGGGGCTTCAGCTACGGGGACTACCTCCGGTCGGGGGCCATTGCCCGCTTCTCGCCCATCATGGACGCGGTAGCTACGCACGCCCGGGCCGGCGGGCCGGTCCTCGGCCTTTGCAACGGCTTTCAGATCCTCTGCGAAGCCGGCCTCCTGCCCGGGGGCCTGGTCCGGAATGACCGCCTCCGGTACGTCTCCCGGCCGGTCCGGTTGCGGGTGGAGGCGGTCGATACCCCCTTCACGAACGCCTACCGGAAGGGGGAGGAGATCACC
>DATBBZ010000024.1:0-11023 GCA_036270745.1 Gemmatimonadales bacterium
AGGCGAGCATCGATTCGAGGTCGGGGAAGGCCATCTCGAGCAGGAAGACCGCGACGTTCAGCGCAATGAGCCGCTTGATCCAGGGAGTCATGTCGAGAACGCTAGACGGAGGTTGCCGAGCCCGCAACGAGGGTTAGTTTCTCCGGCGCGCCATGAAGTTCTCCTGGTCGATCCTGCTTGTGCTCGCCGCCTGCCGCGGGACCGCCACGCCGGCGGTGTCCGCCGGACGCGTCCCGGCCGACTCCGAAATTCCGTCGGGCCCGCTGGGCGCCTCGATCCGGCGCGGGTTGGCCCTGGTGACCGCCACGCACGACAGTCTGCCCTCCTACGTGGGCAGTGATCTGCGGTGTGTCAGCTGCCATCTCGACGAAGGGCGGCGCAGTCCGCAGTCCTGGGCCGGCGTCACCGGCAGATACCCGCAATACCGCTCGCGCTCCGGCACGGTGGAAACCATCGAGTACCGGGTGAACGGGTGCTTTCTCAGAAGCTTGAACGGCAAGCCGATTCCGGTGGACGGGAACGACATGCGGGACATCGTGTCGTACCTGACGTTTCTCTCGACCGGCGTACCAGTCGGGTATAAGGCGTTGCCATCGGACCCCCGGTGGAGTGGCCTCAAGCCGGATACGGCGGCGGGCAGCAAGGTCTTCGCCACGAATTGCGCCCGCTGCCATGGCGAAGGGGGCTCGGGCACGATCGCGGCGCCCCCGGTCTGGGGCAAGCGGTCTTACAACATCGGTGCCGGGATGGCGCGGGTCCGCACCGCGGCGGCGTTCATCGTGGCCAACATGCCCTTCGACAAGGTGATCACGCTGACCGATCAGCAGGCGCTGGACGTTGCCGCCTACGTCAACGGGCAGACCCGTCCGGACTTTGCAGGGAAGGAGTCCGATTGGCCGAACGGCGATGCACCTCCTGATGTCGCCTATCCAACGAAAGCGGCGCACAAGGCGCCGCCCGCTTCCAGCGCCCACTGACCGTCGAGGGCGCGTTCACCCGTACCACTTGGAGGAGTCCATCATGCTCGACCTGAAGCTCTCCACCCACCGGCGTGGCTTTCTGGGACGCGTGGCGGCAGGCGCCGCAGCGCTCGGCCTGGGATCCGTCGCGGCTCCGGTGGCCGCGGCAGCCGAAACGGCGGGGATGACCCACGCCGCCGATCCAGTGTTCGAGGGGTGGCTGAACAAGATCACGGGCAAGCACAAATCGTTGTACGACTCACCGGAGCCGAACGACGGGTTCTGCTTCATCTGGGCCCGGGTCTGGCTCAATACCTGCAACGCGACCTACGGAACGATGGACGCGGACAACAGCGCCGCCATCGTGCTCCGTCACTTCTCGGCGCCCCTGGCGCTGACGGACGGGATGTGGGCGAAGTACCACTTCGGTGAAATGGTCAAGATGAACGACGCCAAGACCAGCGCGCCGGCCGTGCGGAACATGTTCCACAAGATGGCCGCGGCCGACCAGATGCTGCCCGGCTACGGCATCGACGAGCTGCTCTCGAAGGGCGTGCTGATCGGCGTGTGCAATGTCGCGCTGACCGTCATGAGCGGCATGGTCGCCCAGAAGATGGGTGGTGGCATGACGGGCGAGCAGGTGAAGGCTGACTGGGTCGCCAACCTCATTCCGGGAATCATCGTGGTGCCGTCCGGGGTGCTGGCGGTCAATCGGACGCAAGAGAAGGGTTGTACGTACACGTTCGCTGGGTGAGAAACGGCGTCGGGTGTCAGGGGTCGGGTGTCAGGGATGGTCGCTGACACCCGACTGCTGGCATTTGGGCTCAGCGCTCCAGTCGATAACCGGTTTTGCGAACGGTGAGGATGTGCCGGGGGGCGGCGAGGTCGTCCTCGAGCTTCCGCCGGAGCTCCGCGATGTGCGTATCCACGGTCCGTGACATGACGGCCGCGCTATATCCCCACACTTCGGTGAGCAGATCAGACCGCGAGGCTACGGCGCCCCGGCGATCGATGAGCGCCAGGAGCAGGTCGTATTCCTTGGGCGTGAGCGTCACCTGCTCGCCACTCCGGCGAACCGTGCGGGAGGCGGTATGCACTTCGATTTCGCCGAACTTCTCGACCGGCGGGGCCTTGGGAGGCTCGGCCGCGGCGGCCCGGCGCAGCAGCGCCTCCACACGCGCCAGGAGCTCCAGCACCCCGAAGGGCTTGGTGACGTAGTCGTCGGCGCCGAGCCTCAGGCCCCGGACCTTGTCCGACTCGTCGCCCCGGGCGGTGAGGATCAGGATGGGCAGGCGGCGCCCCTCGTCCCGCAGGGTCCGGAGCACCCGGAAGCCGTCGAGGCCGGGGAGCATGAGATCCAGGATGACGAGATCGGGCTCGGTCTTCCGGACCCGGGCCAGGCCGTCCGCGCCGTCTCCGGCGACTTCCACCTGATGGCCTTCGATCTCCAGGTTGTTCCGGAGGCCGTAGGCCAGATCCTGATTGTCTTCGATCACCAGCACCTTGCTCACGTCAGCGCCTCCACCGCCTGCTGCGGCTCTGTTACCGGTTGTCCGGGCGTGGCATCGGGGAGCTCGATCACGAAGCGCGCCCCGCCCGCTTCGGCTTCGTCGCACCAGACCCGTCCGCGATGGAGGCTCGCGAGCTCCTTCACCACGGCCAGCCCGATGCCCGTGCCGGCCACGGACGAGCCGCGGTCCCGCCGCAGGCGCCAGAAGCGGTCCCACACCCGCTCGCGCGCCTCGACGGGCACGCCCGGTCCCAGATCGTCGACTTTGATGCGGAGATACCCGCCCCAGCCCTCGAGCGTAATGGTGACCGTCTGACCGTCGGGTCCGTACTTCACCGCGTTGTCGAGCAGGTTCAGGAGCATCTGGTGCAGGGCGCCAGGGTCCACCACCGCTACCAGGCGTTCGTCCAGCACCGTCCGGACCGTGACCCGGCGCGCGGCCGCGAGCGGCTCGAACTTCTCGACCGCGGACCGGATGAGGGGCGCGATGTGCTCGGGCGCCGCGTCGATCTGCGCCGTCTGACGCTCGGACCGCGAGAAGTGCAGGAGGTTCTCGACCAGGTGCGTCAGCCGGCGGGCCTCTTGATCGATGATGACCAGCGACCGCGAGCGCTCTTCCTGCGAGCGGACCCGGCCCAGCCTGAGGGTTTCGGAGAACATCCGGATCTGGGCCAGAGGCGTCCGAAGCTCGTGCGAGACGCTCGCGACAAAATCGGACCGCAAGGCCGCCAGCGCGTATTCCCGCCGCAGCTGGTAAAGAATGCCGCCCACCAGAATCGCGGTGATGAGCAGCAGGCCCGTGATGAACGGGAGCCGCGAATGGGGCAGGCCGCCGATCACCAGCTTGCTCGCCATCTCCGGTCGCAGGCTGACTTCAAAATGCAGATGGCCAAGCATGGTGGTGGACGTGTCGCGGCCGGTGAAGAGCGCCGGAAACGCGGCCGGAGAACGGTAGATGTCCTGGCCAGACGCGTCCTGAATGGCGACGGACCCCAGCGAGTCGTACGGGATGCCGCCGGTCAGCGTAGGCGGAATCAGGGGTCCGTTCTCCGCGGCGTCCACGAACAGAGGCGTCAGTGTCGAGAGGTCCGCCGCGAAGCCCACCGCCTTGCGAGGAACGCCGCGTGCGTCGCGCTCCAGCTTGTACGCGACCATCAGCCGCCGGGCGGCCGGAGCGCCCACGATCACGGCGTCGGCCCACTCGGGACGATGAACCGACCGGACGTAGCCCTGGACCGTGTCCCTGACCCAGCGCCGCAGGGTGGAATCGACCGGCTCGCCCCGGGTCACGAGCTTCCCGCCCGGCAACGACAGCTCGAACGCGAAGGCCATCTTGCCGAGGAATGCGCGCGTGGCCGAGTCGGACCGCTGGCCCAGCTCCGTGGGAGACGGCAAGGTATGCTGGTGAGTCTCGGTCCTCAGGCGGTCCAGTGCGCCGAGCGCGCGGCCGAATCCGTAGTAGCCGAGTTCGTTCGAGGTGCGGGCGGCAAGCCGGTTCGCGGCGAACGCCGAATAATCCCGCAGCACCCGCTCGGCGGTGGCGCGGTGGCTGGTGACCTCGAGCAGTGCCTGATAGGCGAGCAGCGAGGTGATCCCGAGGGTGGCGACCAGCAGAACGGCGACCAGGACCCCGCGGGGCCGGCCGGCGCCAGCTGTGTGTTGGGTGAAGAAGGCCATCGGACGTGGAAATTACGCGGGTGTGCCCCCCCGCGCTGGCACTTCACGGGACCCTAACTTCCGGCGACCCTCATGGCGAAAAGCCCAGTGAGGATGCGGCCTCCCCGGCGCACCTGCACCCAGACGCGATAGTCCCCGGGGATGGGAAACGCGTAGGGCAGGGCGAAGGCACCGGGCGCACCCTCCACCATCACCGGCAGGGCCGTCCGCTCGGCCGCCGCCACGCGCGGCGCGAGCCGCCCGCGCACAGTGTCGCCGGATTCGCGCAGCTGAATGGCGAGCGCGCTCGCCGCGGAGACTGTGCCCATCGGGTGGAGATGGACGAACACCGAGGCGTCGGTGCGCTCCACCGCCGCGTGGGCGAGCATGCCCATGTAGGGCTCGAGCGCAGCCGGATGACCGTCCGGTCCGGTAACGGCGAAGTCGAGGGTCACTGGGCGCCCCGCGACCAATCCGCCGGATGGGGGGGTCCAGGTCATCAGCGAGCGGTCTTCGAGTCCCGCCGACGCACCGGCGGCCGCTGCGATGCCTCTCACTTCGTACGCATCGTCGCCATCGGTCGGCCTCCAGGTGAACGCCGGCGGCGCCGCCAGGGTGAGCGAATCCTCGAGCGTCTGGGCGAGTCCGTTCTCGTGCACGACGTCCGCGAACACGTGGTAGTGCCCGCCGGGCAAGGGCGGAAGGTTCGCCGTGAACGACGACGAATCCGCCGGGAGCGGATGCAGGTGAGCGAACCCCGGCCCGCCGGAGTCCCGGACCACGAACAGGTGCATCAGCTTGCCGTGGTCGGGGATCAGGGGGCTGTAGTTCGGCATGCGCCACACCGTGGAGCCATACGCCAGACGAAGCACCGGACCCTGCGTCCCGCTCGACACGTTCGCGTGGACCGGAATGGGCCGGTAGAGCGACCGCGCGTGGTTCGTGTCGGCGGCGTTCCACCAGGCGCGGCCACCCCAGACGGCGAAGGCCAGCCCCATGCCGGCCACGCTGGTGACGACCCAGGCGCGCCGGCGTCGCCCCTGATCCACGGGCAGGCCGGCATCGAGGGTGCCTTCTCGAGTGGCGGCGAGCACGATCTCGAGCGCCCCGACGAACAGGAACAGTCCAAGTGCCAGGAGCATCCAGGTGAGTGGCCGGTCCATCGGCAGGCGCTTGGTGGCGAGCGCCATGACGGGTACGAGCGCCGTCCCTTCACCACCGGGCCCCGACAGATTGACCTGCACGCTGTACGCACCCGGCGCCATCAGCCACAGCTGCGCCGCGTACTGCGAGGAGTCGCCGGGGACGGCGCGGGCGGTATCGGCGGGCGGGAGTGCCGCGGTGGGTGTGCCCCCGCGCAGGGGAAGCACGGTGATGGCGGCGACGTGAGGTCCCGACAACACCCGCACGGAGATGTCGGCGAGCCCGGGGACCACGCCCGGCGTGCGCACGATGACCCGAACCGTGAAGGGCCCGGCGGCTCCCTGAAAGATCGCGTCGGGGCTGCCGACGTGAGCGCTCGCGAACACCAACGCGCCGAGGAGCGCGCCCCAACGGACGCCCTTCCTCAACGCCGGACCCGCGCCATCCAGTTGCCCCACCAGAGGCCGATCCGTGCCGACAGCATCGCGAGGAGGACCGCGATCACCAGACGGGCCGCGGTCAGGGGATTCTCGCCGGGGTCGACGTTCCAGAACTGGTACTGCCACCTGCCGGGCAGAGAGTTGTAATTCCACCGGCTGGCGCCGAAGAACGCGTTCTCGGAGGCGGGGCTGACGAGATACCGCGAGATCTCCCACTGCACGACGAGCAGGACTGCCACGAACGCGAGCCCGGTACCGAGGGCGGCGAGCCAGTCCCGTCCTTTTCCCGAGCCGGTCTTCCGGAGAATGAGATCCACCGCGAAGGCGGGGACGACGAGCAGAATTGGGAAGGGCGGTGGGACCATGCTCGTCACGGGCCGGTAGATCGGGGCGAGCCGCGCGGTGGCCGGGAACAGTGGAAGGACCCAGACCATCAGCACGGTGACGGCCATGTATACCGCCGCCGCGGTGGTCGCGGGCCACGTGAGGCGCGAGGCCCGGGCGGTGGCCACGAGCAGAATCGGGAACGCGGCCGCGGAGACCTGATAGAACAGGCCCCGGTGCATGTCGTTGGGGAACGCGATGTACTCGAACCCCATGATCGAGGCGTTGGCGACCAGGAGGCCGGCGGCGTACGCGTAGCCCCAGCGGAAGGCGGGTCGGTCTCCTTCATTGTTCTGATGGGCGAGGGCGAGAAAGAGGGCGCCCAGCTGAATGCCGGTGAATCCGAGGGCGAGGAGCACGTGCGGAGGGGACAGGACCTGGACGTCCAGGCCGTAGGCGTTGTGCCACCAGTTGTCGAAGGGTGCCGACGTGATCATGGCGAAGGCGCCCCAAATGGCGAGCCACGCGCCGAGGGGGCCTCGGAATCCCCAGAACGAGACGGTGCCCGCTCGGGATTCCGGCGTTCCGGCGAATGTGGTCTTGAGCACCAGCCAGCCGCAGCTCGTGCCGGCCAGCACACCACCGAGGTAGATCGCCATGTGGGCGGGGGTCCAGAACGTGTCTCGGCCGATGGTGCGGTGCCACGAGATGTCCCAAATCACCCCGACCACGACGCTGGTCGCGGCGATGAGCACCGCGGCGAGCGGCCACGTCGGGGTTCGGGACTCTCGCACGGGGTTAGACCTTCACTTCGATGGCCGCGCCCCGCTTGTAACGGATGTAGATCCAGGCCATCGGGACGACGAGAGTGGCCGCGGCGATCACGGTCAGGCCGAGGAGCACCGCCGCGAGCAGCACGCCGCGCTGGGAGGTTTCGGCGGCGGCGAAGAGTGCCGCGTCCTGCCGTCCCAAGAGGACGGTCATCGCCTGGCGGGCATTCGTGGTGGCCATCGGCTCGGTGGTGGCGAGACCCTCGAGAATGGTCCGCACTTGGGCCTGATCGGCGGTGTCCGACAGGGATTTGCCGAGGGCGGCGAGATTGGTCCGCAGATGGTCACGGAGCTGATCGCGCTGGGTCACCGCCTCCGGCCGCTTGTAGGCGGGGTCGGTGCTGGTCGCCATCTGATGCCACACCTCGTACGCCGCCGAGTAGCTGTGCAGCGTCTGCGAGACCTCCGCGCCCTGGAGCACGGTGTTCGACGCGTTCTGGAGCGAGTGGATCAGGTCCAGTCCGAAGATGAACGCGACCAGGAGCGTCACGGCGCTGATGGTCACGGCGATGCCCGGTCGAATGAACGTGTAGTCCTTCATCGCGAAGGCGAAGGACGACCGGTTGACGGACAGCCGGGGCGGCATGGGGTTGCTCATCGGGCTTGCGGGCTCGTTAAGAAGTGGCCCGTACGGTATCCGCCACCTGAAGGGGCGTCAATGGGCGAGCACCGATTGGAGGGCCTGCGCGGCTTGATAAATCACCGCCGTGTACCGGTCGAGCGCCGCCACGACGCGCGCCGCCTCGGCCTGCGCCTCCGCGAGCTTGCCTTGATCCACGCCTTCGCGGATGCCGGGCATGGTCTTCACGCCATAGCCGGTATAGAAGCCGGGCGCGTACAGGAGATGACGGTACCAGGGCCGCCGCAGCAGTCCGGTCGTGTCCGAGAGCGCCCGTTCCGCCCGGGCCAGGGACTGGTTGAGGGCGAGCAGGGCCGGGCGGCGGCGCGCCAGCGTCGCCGAGGGCACCGAATCCGCCAGCCCGGACACTCGGCCGTATTCGGCCGCCGCGGAGTCGAGCCGCGCGAGCGCGGCCTGTACCCCGGAGAGGTCGAGCGCGGCGGTCTCCGGATGCTTCTTCGCGTCCTTCGCGATCTCGTCCGCATACCGGTGATACGTACCGGCCGCCCGCGAGAACTCATAGGGGAGGAGCGGAGCGTCGGCCATCCGGAGGACGGCCGTGGCCATGGTCTGCGCTTCCGTCACGCCGTACGCGAAGCCGGAATCCAGGAACCGGTCGTAGAACGTGTACGAGTCGTAGATCGAGTGGTAGATGCCGGAGGGCGTCGCGCCTCCGAACCCGGTCGAGATCGACGGCACGGCCAGGTGATCGATGAAGGCGGAGTAGTCGGAGCCGGAGCCGAGGGCGCCGAGGCGGAATGATTTGCCGGCCGTGGAGTCGTCGTGCCCTTCCGCGCGCTCGTGGTCGAGCAGGGCGGTCAGCACGCTCTTGCCGGTGGCGGGGTCGCGAACGTCGCGCGCGACCTGCTCCATGAAGAGCTCCAGGCTGTGCGATCCGGCGGCGCCGAGCCAGCCTTTGTCGTTGGTGTCCGAGTTGTAGTAGACCACCGCCTTCTGCTCCAGCTCCGCGGCGTGCCGCTCGGCCCACTCCGTGGAGCCGAGGAGTCCCCACTCCTCACCGTCCCACGCCGCGAAGATGACGGTTCGCGCTGGCTTCCAGCCCGCCTTTACCAGGCTGCCGAGGGCGCGCGCCGTTTCTTCGAGCGCCACCTGACCCGAGATGGGGTCCTCGGCGCCGTTCACCCAGGCATCGTGGTGATTCCCGTACACCACCCACTGATCGGGATCGGTGGAGCCCGGGATGGTCGCAATCACGTCATACAGGGGACGGGTCTTCCACTCGAAGGAAACGGCGAGGTGCACGCGGGCGGGACCCGACCCGATGTGATAGGTGATCGGCAGCGCACCGCGCCACGACTCCTGCGCCACTGGACCGGTCAGGCTCCGCAACAACGGAAGGGCGTCGCCGTACCCGATGGGGAGCACGGGGATCTTCTCGATCGTCGTCGCCTGCGCGATGGTCAGGCGATGGGTGTCGCCCGGAACCGAGGCCCAACCCGGCGAGAGGGGATCACCCGGGTATTGCGGCATGTCCATCACGCTGCCGCGCTGCACGCCCAGCTCGGGGCGCATCGGCCCCTTCGGGTACACGTCCTGATCGAAGTAGCCGTCGTCCCGTGGATCCGAATAGATGATGCACCCCACGGCGCCATGCTCGGCGGCGACCTTCACTTTGATGCCGCGCCACGACCCGCCGTACCGCGCGATGACGATCTTGCCCTTCACACTGATGCCGAGCGAGTCCAAGACTTTGTAATCGTCGGGGATGCCGTAGTTCACGTAGACGAGGTCACCGGTGACGTCGCCGTCGGCGGAGTAGGCGTTGAAGGTCGGGAGTTGGTCGGCCTGTCCGGAAGTCGAGTCCTCTGGAAGCGGCGGCTCCTTCAAGACCGCCGTGTACCGCACGGGCCCCACCAGCTCGAGTGTGCGGGACACAGGCCTCGGCATCAGCGCCTCGAATTGCTCGATGTGCGCGTCCAGCCCGAACGACTTGAAACGCCCGAGGATGGTCTCCGCCACGCGGCGCGAGCGCTCGGTGCCTGCTTCGTGGGGGAATGAAGACAGGAGGCGGATGTTCACGCGCACGCTGTCCGCATTGGGCACGGCGCGGGCGGCGTTCTCCCACTTGATCTGGGCCGCGAGGGCGTCAGCGGGAAACCCGCGGACGGGAGCCGGCTGCTGGGCGGCCAGCGTGCCGCCGAGGCATACGAGGGTGAACCAGGAACGCATGTGAGGTCCGATTTGAGGAGTCCGGCTTGAGGTCCAATGCGGAATAAAGAGAAGGGGAAGTGGGATTCTCCGGTGACTCACGGAGCTCCGAGTCTGATCGGAGCGTCCCACATCCCCACATCCCCACACCCCGTCGTTTACGGCCTGACGATGATCGTCCCCGACATTGCGGCGCCGTGCACCGTGCAGTCGTACGTGTACGTGCCGGCCGTCGTGAAGGTGACCTGGTACGTGCCCGCGGACTGGGTCGGGGAATTGGTCGGCAGGGTACCAGGCGCGGTCTCCCACTGCACGCCGTGCGCGATCGAGGCACTGGCCCAGGTCCAGGTGACCGTACCGCCATGCCCAATCGTCACCGAGGTCGGCGCGAAGGAGATGCCCGGTCCGACCGTGACCGCCGCGACATGGGCCACGCTGTCGCCCGTGGACACGAACACGATCGGCGATCCGGAGAACGTCGCGCTCGCCGTATCCGTCTGCGTCCCCAACGTGGACCCGAGGTTCCGTGTGGTCGCCGCGATGCCCGAGGCGTTCGTGAGCGGTGCGGTGTCCGAAACCGAGCCACCGCCGGTCCCCACCGCCCAGTGGACCTTGACGCTGGCCACCGTGTTGCCGTGCGCGTCCTTGACCACCACGGTGTGCGGGCTGGGCAGCGCCGTGCTGATTTGCGCCACCTGGGAGTCACCGGCGCTCTTCGCCATCTGAGTCGCGTTGCCGGCCGTGGCGGTCGCGGTAAAGCTCACGGGAGATCCGTTCAGCCCCGTGACGCTGGCCTGCACGGTCTTGGTGCCGGAGATGGACGGCAGCGTCAGCGTGGTCGTCACGTGACCGCCTGCGTCGGAAGTGTCGGCGGCCTGGGACAGCCCTCCGCCCCCCGCCGTTACGTTGAACGACACGATGACGCCCGCCACCGGAGCGCCGAGGTGATCGGTCACCGTGGCCTGGAAGGGCGCGCCCAGCTGGGAGAGCACGGTATCACTCTGCCCACCCCCGGTCCCAACGGCGATGGTGAAGGCGCCCTGGATCTGCGAGATGGACGTGAAGGTGATCGGCGACCCGGTCGCACCCGAAAGTACCGCGGTCGTGCCCTGGAAGCCGGCTGCGGACCCGAGCGTCCGGCCCATGGCGGCATGGCCACCGGCGTCGGTCAGCGAGGTTCCGGACGTGACGCTGCCCCCGCCAGTGGTGGCGGTCCAGGTCACCGTCTGCCCCGCCGCGGCGGCGTTGTTCTGGTCCACGACCGAGACGATCAGGTTGGCGCCCAGGGCGGCGTTTGCCGAGCCGACCTGACTGTCACCGGAAAGCTTCGACATCGTGTAGGTCGGAGGGGGAGGATTGGTGGATCCCTTACT
>DATBBZ010000025.1:0-5033 GCA_036270745.1 Gemmatimonadales bacterium
GTGGCAAGACCCGGAGCCTGGCCGGCTCACCCCTCACCGAAGAGTTGGCCGGGTTTCTCGGCCGCTACGGGATCCGCCTCGCCCGCGATTAGCGGACTACGTCTACCTCACCGGCTCCCTCGTTCGCCACCACCGTCAGCCCGGTCGTTGCGTCGACCCGCAGGAGGCGCGGCGTGCCGCCGACCCACACCCGGTGCTTGATCGCGTGGGTCGACCGGTCGAGGAAATAGATGAAGCCCGCCACGGTGCCCACGACGATGGTCTGCCCGTCCGGGGATACCGTGACGCCGAACGTCCCTCCGCGCGTCGTCACCGACGTCCTGGTTCCGTCCGCCAGCGTCACCACATGGAGCCCAGCGGATTCGTCAGCGACATAGAGCTCGGCACCGTCCGGCGAGGTCGCCACATCCTGAACGGTGCCCGCTAGGCCGGTAAACGTCCGGGTCACGGCCATCGTCGAGGCGCGCACCTCCGCCACCGATCCTGCGCCGGCGAGCGCAACGTAGAAGAGAGAATCGCCAGCCCCCATGGCCATGTGAATCGCCGCCCCCGAGACCGCCAGGGAGTCGGTCGCGGCGCGCGTCGAAAGATCCACCTTGTATACCTGGTCCCCGCTCCCGGTGCCGACAAACGCCGTGCGGCCGGCGCCGAGGAGGACTGCGTAGGGAGCGCCAGGGATCGGGATGGAGTCCACTTGCGTGTGCCCGGCGACGGAGAGAATCCCGACCACGTTGGCGATCCGCTTCGTCACGAACAACGTGTCGCCGGCGCTGTCGAAGGTGAGCTCCGCCGGATTCCCGCCGCCGACGGCGATGGAATCCGCGAGGGATCCTCCGGGCAGGCCGATTCGGAACACCGTGGTCCCGATGATGGGCGCGACATAGACCAGCCCGCCCTTCCCCGCTGCGACACCGTACGGCGCATTCCCCAGCGGAATGCGCTTAATCACATTCGTGTCCTTGACGGTGATGATGGTCGCGCCGACCAGGAGCCCGTGTCGCGCACTCACGGTGGCCACCCCGCCGGAGGTTCCCGTTGCCGTTCCCAGAGGCGTGACCTGGAGTGCTAGCGAATCGTCGATCGCGATCGTGAGCGGTAGAAACCGGATCGAGTCTCCGAGGGAGTCCACGATCTTGGTGGTCACCGGAAATGACTGCCCCTCGGTGATGGTTGTGTCATGTGGAAGGACCACAACCTGGATGGGTGTTCCGGCAACCTGAAACGGCAGGGTCGCATGCACGCCGCCGGAGGTCACCGTGATCTGGCCGGTCCCCACCTTGGCCTTGGAGATGACGGCTCCCGCCGACACAACCGCGAGGGTGGTGTCACTGGAGGCGAAGGTCACGGTCGCGCCCGCAATCAACGCGCTGTCCTGAGTGAGAACGCGCACCGTGAGCGCCACGGTGTCCCGCGGCGTGAGCAGCAGCGTCGCCGGGCTCACCACCACAAACGCGGACGTCGGAGGTGGGGGACCTGCCGGATTGTCGTGGCACCCACCCAGCGCGGCCGCGGCGAACCCAACCGCCACGGCTCGCTGAGCCCGGGCCCGCAGTGTCGGGATCAATGGATGAAGAGAACGGAGCCGTTGCCGTTCGTCACCACGGCCGTCTTGCCGTCGGCACTGAAGGCCACATTGCGGGGCACGACGCCGTTCCCCAGCGTCAGCGTCGTCGACAGCGTCGCGCTCGACCGATCGATCACGTAGATATTCCCTTCCAGGGGGCTCGTCACCCACAGTTGCATGCCATCAGGCGTCTCGCCCAGCCCATACCCCGCCGGTACTCCCGGCACGGTAGTGATGGCGCCTGATGAAAGGTTGACCACGTCTAATCCCTGATCTTCGTTCGCCGCGTACAGGGTGTGCCCGTCGGCGGACACCGCCAGGCGCTGTGGCCGTCCACCCACCTGGTACACGGTCCCTTGCTGGAGCGTGGCGGTGCTGAACGCGGTCACGGTGCCGGCATCTCGCGAGCTGATGTACACCGTCTGGCCGCCGGGGCTGAACGCGACACCGTTCGGCGCGGACCCCACCAACATCGAGTCGACGACGGAGTTGGTGGACGTCGCGATGACGTACACCAGGCCTCCCGCCGTCGTCGCGTACACGCGGTGTCCATCCGGGGATACGCCCAGATTGAATCCGCCGTCCCCCAGCGGGATGGTTGCGACGAGTGTACCGCTGGCGGCATCGATGACGGAGACCGCGTTGCCGAACTGGTCGGTGACGTACGCCCGGTTCCCTGCCGGGTTGAGGGCGACATGCACCGGCCCCATCGCCTGCCCGAAAACGGTGTGGCAGGTCACGGTGCCCGTCTCGACACTGATCCCCATCCCGAACGCCGCATCGGTGAGCAGCATCGGGGATACCGAGTCCGCGAGGACGCGCGCCACGAGCACCTGTCCACCCGAGGAGATGGCGACGCCGTAGGGCTCTCCGTTCAGCGGCAGGGTCCGCTGTACCGCCCCCTCGTGATCCAGAAAGAGCACGTTGCCGTTCCCATCGGTGATGACGCCCGTCGTTCCGGCCGCGTCGAAGGCCACGTTTCGGGGGACGACGCCACCTGCGAGTTGCACCGTGGTTACCGCCAGCGTCTGGCGATCGACGATGTACACCCGACTCTCACCCGGACTGGTCACCCAGAGTTGCGTGCCATCCGGCGTGAGTCCCAGCCCGTATCCCGTGGTGAGTCCTGCAACTGCGCCGACCGTGCCCGTCCCGAGCGTCACAACATCCAGGCCGTGATCTTCGTTGGCAGCGTACAAGGTCGCGCCGTCAGGAGAAACGGCGATGCGCTGGGGGCGGCCGCCGAGCGTGTAGGTGTGCACCAAGCCGTCGTCGCTGGTGCGGAACGCCGTTACCGTACGGGCATCCCGCGAGCTGATGTACACGACGCCGCCGTCGGGGCTGAAGGCCACGCCGTTGGCCGCTGAGCCCACCAGCATCGAATCGACCACCGTGTTCGTCGCCGTCGAAATGACCCGGACGTGCCCGCCGGCCGTCGTCGCGTAGACGCGCGCCCCGTTCGGGGACACGCCGAGATTGAACCCGCCATCCCCGAGGGGGATCGTGGCGATGACCGTGTGCGCCGCAGGATCGAGCACGGACACGGCGTTCCCGAACTGGTCCGTCACGTAGGCGCGCGTACCCGCCGGATTGAACGCCACGTGCACCGACCCCATGAACTGAGCGCCCGTCGAGTCGCAGACCAGGGTCGATTCGCCCGTTTGGACGCTGATGCCCATCGCGAAACTCTGGTCCCCGAGTGACATCGGCGACACCGAGTCGGCGAGGACGCGGGCGACGAATACGCGCCCCGACGTGGACACCGCGACTCCGTACGGCTCACCGCTGAGTGGAATGGACCGGGCGGCGTTGCCACTCGGATGGCTCGCCTGTGGGCCGGAATCATGCGCGATATCCCACGGGAGTGCGGCATTGCACGCCGCGAGCATCGCGGCCACGGGGATCGCGAGTGGGACAAACAGACGACGGAGACGCATGAGTCCTCCTGAAGCCATGGCATTTTGAAACTACTGGAAAACCCTGATCGTCCCGAGTCTACAGGCGCCTCGGGCGCATGGCTATGATGTTTTGAGCGCCGCGGAAGGTACGACGAGAGGCAATACGAGCGGGCCTTCGCCGGTGGTGCGGATTAAAGCGGGGGCCCGACCACGGCCCCCGCCCCCGCCCCCACCGATCAATTCGTGATTTGGAAGAAGAACACCGACCCGTTCCCGTCCGACACCACCGCTCCACTACCGTCGGTGGTAAAGGCGACGTTCCGGGGCACGCTGCCCTCTCCCAGGAAGAAAGTCGCCGCCGTCGACAACGTGTGCTCGTCGACGAAATAGACGGTGCTGTTCTGCGGGTCAGTCACCCACAGCTGCGTCCCGTCCGGACTCTGCCCCAGCCCGTACCCGGACGGCACCAGATGCACCGCAGGCAACACCGTTCCCGACGGCACCGACACGACGCTCAGCCCGGAGTCCTCATTCGCGGCGAAAAGCGTTTTCCCGTTTGGGGACACCGCGAGCCGCTGTGGCCGCCCGCCGACCGTATACGTGGCGAGCAGCCCGTCACTCGACGTGCTGAACGCCGTGACGGTGCCGGCGTCGCGCGAGCTGACGTAGAGCGTGGCGCCATCTGGGGAGAACGCAAGGCCGTTGGCTGCCGTCCCGACCTGCATGGAATCAACGACCGTGTTCGTCGACGTGGAAATCACGACCACCTTGCCCCCGGACGTGGTGGCGTACACGCGCTGGCCGTTGGGAGCCACGCCGACGTTGAAGCCGGCGTCGCCGAGTGTAATGCTGGCCGTCACCGACTCACGCACGGCGTCGATGACGCTCAAGGTGCCGGCGAACTGATTCACCACATACGCCTTCGCACCCGTCGGATTGAATGCGACGTGCACGGGCCCCACGATGAACCCGAATGAATCGCCGGGCGCGATCTGGATGTTGGCCCCGAAGGCGGGGTTGCTGAACGGCGTGTGGGCCACCAGGTCGGCGATGACGCGGGCGACGTAGACCTGCCCCCGCGAGGAAATCGCGACCCCGTACGGCTCGCCCGACAGCGGGAGGATCTGCGTAATCACGATCTGGCTGTGATTGGGCCCCTGAATGGCGGCTGGGTTGGATGCCGGCCCCACCGCGTCGTGCTGGCACCCGGCGATCAGCACGAACGGGGTGAGAGAGGCAATGAAGCGTGACACTCGCATGGAGCTACCTCCACGTTGCACAATGATACGTCCACCCTACTCCCTCCGGCACTCGTAGCGTATCAGTTTGCGCAGTATTTTGATATGTTGTTTTGAGTGATGCGGCCGAAGCGGATATGTCCCTATGAGCGGAGTACGTGGTGCCGCCCTTACCCTTGGCCCTCACGATTCGCGCACTCCTCCCCGGTCTCTCCACCACCACGGACGCGGTAGTCGGTGCGCTGGTGGCATCGAGCGGGGCGATCAATGCGCGCGACATGGCACGGCGCGTGGGACTCACGAGCCGATTCCAGCTCAACCGGCGACTGCAAC
>DATBBZ010000026.1:0-7821 GCA_036270745.1 Gemmatimonadales bacterium
AGCCGCGTCTCGAGCGTCTCCCGGCTCGACAGATCGTAAGAGTATTTCCCCTTCCAACGGAAGGACTCGCCTTTGACCTGTTCCACCCCGGCCAGGTCGGCGCCGCGCGCCGTGAGTCCCTTCAACACGCCGAGGGGATAGTCCGAGCCGATCACGCCCACCACCTGCACGGGATGGAGCACGGCCGCCGCCGCGGCGAAAAACACGGCCGAGCCTCCCGGCGCATCAGCGGTTTCACCGAAGGGCGTCTGCACCGAGTCGAGCGCGATGGAGCCGACGACGAGGAGGCTCATGTCACATCCGGTCCGGTGCGGAGATCCCCACCAGGGCCAGGCCGTTCGCCAGAACCTGCCGGATGGCGCGCGCCAGGAGCAGCCGGGCGGTTTCCTCCGGTTCTCCCAGCACCCGGTACTTGTGGTACCAGGCGTGCGCTTCCCGCGCGAGCTTCTCGAGATAGGTGGGAATGCGGTGGGGCTCGAGCGCTTCGGCCGCTCCACGCACCACAGCCGGAAACTCCGCCAGGTCCTTGAGGATCTCGACCTCTTCAGGCTGGGTCAGCACACCGAGGTCTACGGTGTCAGGGCGGACGCTCTCCGGCTCACGCTCTGCCACGCGGAAGATGCCGCTCATCCGGGCGTGCGCCATCTGCACGTAGTACACCGGGTTCTCCTCCGTCTGCCGCTTGGCCAGATCGATGTCGAACACGAAATGTGAGTCGCTTTTCCGCATCAGGAAGAAGTACCGCACCGCGTCGCGCCCCACTTCGTCCAGGAGATCGCGCAGCGTCACGTACGACCCGGCGCGCTTCGAGACCTTCAGCTCCTCCCCGCCCTTCATCACCGTGACCATCTGATGCAGCACGTACTCCGGATATCCCTGGGGAATGCCCATGTCGAGCGCCTGCAGTCCGATGCGGACCCGCGTGACGGTGCTGTGATGGTCTGCGCCCTGGACGTTGACCGCGCGGTGGAAACCCCGCTTCCACTTGTCGACGTGATAAGCCACGTCGGGCACGAAGTAGGTCGGCTACCCGCCCTTCTCGGCGCTCCGCACTAGGACCCGGTCCTTGTCGTCGCCGAAATCGGTGGTCTTGAGCCAGAGCGCACCATCCTGCTGGTAGGTGTGACCGGCGCGCTCGAGCGTCTTCAGGGTCTCGTCGACCTGCTGGTTCGAGTACAGAGACGACTCGAGAAAATACGTATCGAACCTGACCCCAAAGGCCTGGAGGTCGCGATCCTGTTCCTTCCTCAAGTAGTCGACCGCGAAGCGGCGGACTTCCTCGAGCGCCGGCACCCGGGAGCCGAACGCGTCGGCGACTTCCTGGATGTACGCACCGTGGTAGCCGTCTTCCGCCGGTTCCTGTCCCTTCATCCGCGCCATCACGCTGTGGGTCAGGCGCTCGATCTGACCGCCGGCGTCATTGTAGTAGAACTCGCGGCTCACCCTCCATCCGGTCCACTCGAGCAAAGCCGCAATCCCGTCCCCCAGCGCCGCCTGCCGCCCATGACCCACATGCAACGGCCCGGTGGGGTTGGCCGAGACGAACTCGACGTTGACGGGGCTTCCGGAACCCGCGCTCCGGCCATAGCGCGCCCCCGCCTCGAGCACCGACGCGATCACCGAGGCGAGCGCCTACTCGGCCAGAAAGAAATTGATGAATCCCGGCCCGGCGATTTCGGTCTTGCGAACCACACCCGCGGGCAGCTGGAGCGACTCCAGAAGCCGCTGGGCCGCGTCCCGTGGCTTCGCCTTGAGGGTCTTGGCGAGAGTCAGGGCGAGGTTGGTCGCCAGATCGCCGTGATTGGGGTCCTTGGGACGTTCGAGGACGATCTCCGCCCCGGGCGCGCCGAGTCGGCGCGCGGCCTCTACCAACGCCGCGCGGATTTCGTCCGGGGCTTTCACCGGTCGGTCGAGGGGGTCTTGGAAGGCTTGGGATCTGGCTTGGAGTCGGGCTTCGATTCCGGCTTGGATTCCGGCTTCGATTCGGCCGCCGCCGGCTTCTTCTCACCCGCCCGCTTGTAATCCGTGATGTAGAACCCGGACCCCTTGAACACGAGGCCGGCGCCCCCCGAGATCAGGCGCTTGGCGCGCTTGCCGCACTTGGGGCAGGTCGCGCTCTTGGCGCTGGTCATCGTAGGCGAAAACTTTTCGAACAAGTGCCCGGACGGGCACTGGTATTCGTAGGTGGGCATCGCACAACATCTTAGCCGCGCCGACAGCCCGAATCAAGGCGAATGAGGCTCAGCAGAGCTCGCCCAGCTTGGCCGCCGGAGGAGTTACCACCACCCTCCACCCGGGGATCAGGGCGCCCGCGGCAGTCGCCGCCAGAAGCGCCGCGCCAATGCCGAAGGCGGCCGGCCACGACCAGGCCGGAAGTCCCGGAAACGCATCGGCAAGTGACCCTGACACGAAGACGGCACACCACAGGCCACCTGCGGCGCCGGCGACACCCACGAGCCCCGCGCGAGCGAGCACGAACCGCAGGATGTCCCACCGGCGCGCGCCCACGGCACGCCGCATCGCGAGCTCGGGCGCCACCGCCGTCACCCATCGCTCCATCACCGCCACCATCCCGGCGAGTGCGATGATCATCACCGCCCACCCAGCGGTCCTGGTGATCTCACCGAACCACACCATCACCGAGCCCTCCCGCGCACGCAACGCCGGGAGCGACGTCTCACCGGTCGCTCGGCCGGCGGCCGCGACCTCGCGCCGCGCCGGCGATGTGTTCGTCAGCAGCTCGACCCGCGATGGGGGTGCCTGCAGCGCGCTCAGATATACGGCCTTCGCCGGAGCCACCGCGCCGCCGATGCCGTCCGCGACACGGTCGGGGACGACGCCGACCACCCGGTACCACCCGCTCTGGGCGCCGCGCCCGACGAAGACCTGGCGCCCGACGCCGATGCCGTCTTCGAAATCCCGCGCCGCGAGAGATGCACTGATCACCGCCACCTTCGGCGCCCTCCAGCTGTCCGTATCCGCCAATCCCCGCCCGCGCAGCACCCTGATCCCCAGCGCGCGGAAGGTGTCGGCGGTCATCGCGGAGATGAGCGCGGGCACGGGGCGGTACGGCGTCGCGATCATCCCTTCCGAACAGGCGCCGCAGTCGGTGGTGACGAAGTCGACCGGCCCCATCCCCACGAGCGCGCCGGCGCTTGACAGGCTCACGAGATCGAATCCGGGCTCCGCTCTCAGTTGCGCGATCAAGCGCTCGTAGGTGACCGCCCGCTCGGGCTCGTTCGTCGTCCCCTCGATATCCGTCACCGGCAGGACGCCAACCGCCGCCGGGCCTCGTCCCGGATTCCCCAGGAGCTCCGTGGCCCGCTTCCCGGTGCGAGCCGCGCCCGTGAGGATGGCCAGGGAAATGGCGAATTGGGCGGCGGGGATCACGAGTCCATGACTCGAGGCGCCGGGATGGGGCACCCGGGTTCCTCCGGGGGCGCGCACTCCCGCCAGGGAACCGAGCAGGAGCACCAGGATCACCGCGCTCACGCCGGCGCCCGCACCGAAGAGGGCCGGTACGAGGGTGCCCGGCCACGCCATCAGGGCCCATCGGGCGGCCGCGACCGCCGGCACCAGCCCCACACCCACGGCGCCGAGCGCCAGCAGGAGGCCCTCCACGAAGCCGCTCAACCGGAGACTCGACCGCGTCGCGCCAACCGCGCGTCGCACACTGATTTCCGTTTTGCGCCCCGCCGCCCTTCCCGCCGCGAGCGATCCTGCCGTGGCGATACCGACGGCCAGCGCCGCAAGCCCCAAGGCCACGAGCAGCCCCGCAATGGCGTCGACGCCCTGCGCCTGCATCGTCGTGGGTGTGCCCGCAAATTCTGAAAACCCGAGGGGGAGCCCGGGATCAGCGGCGGGGGGAAGCGCCAGCCGGCCGATTCCGAGTGCGAGACTGGGCAAGGTGACGCCGACGGTGATCGCCGCGGCGCCGGCGAGGAGGGCCGTCGATCCCGGGTACGCGCGAACGGCCCACCGGGCCGTGTCGAGAGCCCGGCGCAGGTTCATGGCGTCTCCTCGATTCGGCGGGCCTGGAGGGCACCACTCGGGCAGCGAGCGACCTGCGCGAGCACTTCATCGGGACTCGCCAGCTCGGGCCTGATCCAGCGCTGGCGCTTCACGTCGAACACCAGAGGAAGCCCGCGGACGCACACCCCCGTGTGCCGGCACACGCCGGGGTCGAAGGTCACTTCCACGCCCTTGGCCTGATACGTCTGTCGCCGCTGCTCACTCATCGTCGGCCTCCTCCATCACCTCGGCTGGTACACACCCCAAACGCCGCGGAGGGCGTCGCTGATCTCTCCGACCGTGCACCGGGCCCGCACCGCGTCGATGATCACCGGCATGAGGTTGGTATTCGCGGCCTTCGCCCCTGCCTCGACCGCCGCGGTCGCTGTTCGCGCCTGGTCGGCATTCCTACCCCTCCGGGCGGCCTGAAGCCGCTCCCGTTGGGCCGACGCGAGTGCCGAGTAGTCGGGAGCGGAAATGGCCGGCGGTGCCGAGTCGTCCTCGAACTTGTTGACGCCGACTTGGATCTGCTCCCCCGCTTCGACGGCGCGCTGAAACGCGTAGGCACTGCGCGCGATGGCGTCCTGGAAGAATCCGCGCTCGATGGCCCGGGCCGCGCCGCCCATCCCTTCGACTTGCTCGAGCAGCGCGCGGGCGTCGTGCTCCAGCCGGTCCGTCAGGGACTCGACGTAGTAGCTTCCGCCCAGCGGGTCGACGACGTCGGGGACACCGGTCTCATTGGCGAGGACCTGCTGGGTGCGGAGGGCCAAGGTGGCGCTCCGTGTGGTCGGCAGGGCCAGCGCTTCATCATAGGAATTGGTATGCAGTGACTGCGTGCCCCCGAGCACGGCGGCCATCGCCTGGATGGCGACGCGGACCACATTGTTGAGAGGCTGCTGCGCGGTGAGGGTCGCGCCGCCGGTCTGCGTGTGGAACCGGAGCCGGCAGGCCTCATCGGAGGCCTGGTACCGCTCGCGCAGGAGCCGCGCCCACAGCCTCCGGGCCGCCCGGAACTTGGCCACCTCTTCGAACAAGTCCGTGTACCCGGCAAAGAAGAAGGAAAGCCTCGGTGCGAAGGTGTTTACGTCGAGCCCCGCGGCCACCGCCCGGCGCACGTACTCGAGCCCGTTGGCGAAGGTGAACGCGAGCTCCTGCGCCGCCGTCGCCCCCGCCTCACGAATGTGGTAACCCGAAATGGAAATGGGATTGAACTTCATCCCGGCATCACTCGTGAACCGGAGGATGTCCACGATGAGGCGGAGCGAGGGCTCGGGAGGATAGATGTATGTCCCTCGCGCGATGAACTCCTTGAGGATGTCGTTCTGGATCGTGCCCTGCAGCTGCTCCCGCCGCACCCCCTGTTCCTCGCCGACCACCACGTACATCGCCAGCAGCACCGCGGCCGTGGCGTTGATCGTCATGGAGGTCGAGACCTGCGCGAGGGGGATTTCGTGAAAGAGCCGCTCCAGGTCGTCGACCGTGTCGATCGCGACGCCGGCGCGGCCCACCTCACCCTCCGCCATGGGATGGTCGGAGTCGTATCCCATCTGCGTCGGGAGATCAAAGGCCACCGACAGCCCGGTCTGCCCCGCGGCCAGGAGATGCCGGAACCGCTCGTTGGTCTCCTCCGCCGTGCCGAACCCGGCGTACTGCCGCATGGTCCACCGGCGGCCCCGGTACATCGAGGCGTGGATGCCGCGGGTGAACGGGAACGCCCCGGGTGCGCCCAGATCCTCGGCCGGATCGCCTTTCCGGGTCACGCCTGCACTCCGGCCCCTTCCGTCGAGAGCACGAGCGTCGCGTACTCGACGTCCTCTTTGGAGCCGATCACAAGCGGGGTACGCTGGTGCAGCTCCCGCGGTTCGACTTCGAGGATGCGGCGGCGGCCGTCGGTCGCCGCGCCCCCCGCCTGCTCGACCACCATCGCGAGCGGGCAGGCCTCGTAGAGCAGGCGCAGCTTGCCACCCGGGCTCTTGGCGTCCGCCGGATAGAGGAAGATGCCGCCCGAGAGGAGATTCCGGTGAAAGTCCGCCACGAGCGAACCGACGTACCGCGCGTTGCGGGCGTGAATGCTCCCCTCGCCGGTCTTGAAGGCGGCCACGACGCGATGGACCGGCGGTGGCCAGCGGTTCCAGTTGCTTTCGTTCACGCTGTAGTACTTGCCCACGCCCGGGCACCGGATGTCCGGGTGCGAGAGCAGGAATTCGCCGATCGTCGGATCGAGCGTGAACCCATGGACGCCCTGCCCCGTCGTGTAGACCAGCATCGTGCTCGATCCGTACACGATGTACCCGGCCGCCACCTGCGAGTACCCCGGCTGGAGACAATCGTCGAGCGTCCCCGGCGTGCCCGCCCGCGTGCGCCGCCGGTGGATCGAAAAGATGGTCCCGATCGGGACGTTGACGTCGATGTTGCTCGAGCCGTCGAGGGGGTCGTACAGGAGGACGTATTTGCCCAGGGGCTTCCCTTCGGGCACGGGCACGGGGTGCTCATCCTCTTCGGACGCCAGCACGCACGTCCGCCCAGTGTGCTGGACGCTGTGCCGCACGGTTTCGTTGGCGAACAGATCGAGCTTCTGCTGAATCTCTCCCTGAACGTTGACCGATTCAGCCGACCCGAAGATGTCGGTCAGCCCGGCGCGCCGGACCTGTCGGCTGATGATCTTCCCCGCCAGCGCGAGATCGTACAGCAGGTTGGACAGCTCGCCGGTAGCCTCGGGATGCAGACGCTCCTGGTCCACGATGAACCGTTCAATCGTGATGACCGACGTTCCGTGGTGCATGGTGACCGTCACTGGTGAAGGTGATGGTGCCGCGCTGGTCCGTCCGGAGCACCCGGATTCCGCGTCGCGCGAGGCGCTCGAGCACTTCGGGCGCGGGGTGACCGTACCGGTTCCGCGCGCCCACGCTGATCACGGCCACCGACGGAGAGAGCTCCGCCAGCCACTCGTCCGAGCTGGCGCTCCGGGACCCGTGGTGCCCCACCTTGAGCAGATCCACGTGCCCGACGATCCCCGCCAGCCGCTCCTCCACCGGCACACCCGCATCGGCCTGAAACAGGATGCGGGTCGTTCCATACGTCACCAGCACCACCACGCCGTGGTCGTTCACGTCCACGGGTACGCCCATCCAGGCATCGTCAGGGCTCAGGACCTGGATCACCACGCTGTCCAGCGTGACGCGATCCCCCGTCCGCGCCGCCCGCCAGCGGGAGCCTGCTCCTTCCACGGCCGCGAGGAACTCGAAGTACAGCGGCCGGGCGAGCGGCTCGCCGGGCTCCAGCACGAGGCGCGGCGGAAACGCGGCCACCACCGCGGGCAGACCACCCAGATGATCGGCGTCCGAGTGCGTGGAGACCATCAGCGCGAGTCCCCGCGCGCCGTGCCGCCGCAAGTACGGCACTACCACCCGCCGGCCCGCATCGTTCCCTGGAACGCGCGGACCGCCGTCGATCACGATCCACTGCCCGCCCGGCGTTCGCAGCGCCGCGGCATCACCCTGCCCGACGTCCAGAAAAGATACCGCGAGGCAGCGACAATCGTCGAGTGATTGGGACCGGAATGCCGCGGTCCAGATGAGGATCGTGGCTACGAACAGCGCGCGGGCACCGATCACCCACGGCCGCCGTGGGGCCCGCCAGAGCCACCACGCCACCACGAGCACCGCGAGCCAGGTCGACGCGGCCGCCGGACCCGCCACCATCACGAGGTGCCCCAGGGGTACGCGGTTCCCGGCACGCGCGACCACATCGAGCAACGCGAGACTCGCCCCGGCGCCGCGGGCGAGGAGCGCGCCCAGAGGAGGCACCACC
>DATBBZ010000027.1:0-11972 GCA_036270745.1 Gemmatimonadales bacterium
CGACCGTCGTCTATCGCCAGACGGCCGGAGCGGGGGATAGCCTCGCGCTCGATCTCGTCGGCATGCACGTCGACTCGGTCCTGAATCCCTTCCTCTCCGACCCGGCGACCGACCACTTCGCGTACGACGGGCACTCGCTCCGCATTCCGATCGCCCCGGCACCCAAGACCGGCTCCGCGCTCGGGCGCGTCACGGTGATCTATCATGGCGCGCCAACCGACGGTCTTCTGGCAGGCTCCGACGGCAGAGGCCACGCGGGACTCTTCGCCGACAACTGGCCGGAGCGCGCCCGGTACTGGCTGCCGACGGTCGACGAACCGGGAGACAAAGCGGCGGTCGACTTCGTGGTGACGGCGCCCGCCAGCTGGCGGGTGATCGCGAACGGCGCATTGGTGGACACCACCGCGGCGGGGAACGGGCGGGTGCGGTGGACCTGGCGCGAGCGCCGTCCCATTCCCACCTACACGATGGTGGTGGCGGCGGGTCCGATGGTCCGCAGCGTGCATCCCGCGGCGAGCGCGTCCACCACTCCCGTTCCGGTGGATGTCTGGACCTGGCCCGACGACTCCGCGTACGCCGACTCGGTGCCGTTCCACGACGTCACGTCCGTGGTCGACGTTTTGTCGCGGCTCATCGGGCCGTTCCCCTACGAAAAGCTCTCCCACGTCGAGTCCGCGACGAAGTACGGCGGTATGGAGAACGCGTCAGCCATCTTCTATGCCGAGAAGCCGTACGCCGACCGCGGGATGCACGAAGGCGTGGTCCGGCACGAGACCGCGCACCAGTGGTTCGGGGACGCGGTGACGGAGCGTGACTTTCATCATCTCTGGCTCTCGGAAGGGTTCGCCGACTATTTCGATCTGGTGTCGGGCGCGGACCTGCACGGCGACTCCGTCCTGACCACCGGCATGCAGGCGTACGCCGCCAGCTACTTCAAATCGAAGGTGGTCGACCGGCCCATCATCGACTCGGCGGAGACCGATCCCACCAAGCTCCTGAACGCGAACAGTTACCAGAAGGGCGCCTGGGTGCTGCACATGCTGCGGCACGAGATCGGCGACTCGGCGTTCTTCCGCGGCGTCCGCGACTACTACAGCACCTGGCGGGATTCGAGCGTCGTATCGGGCCAATTCCAGCAGATCATCGAGAAGCGGGCCCGGAAGAACCTCGACTGGTTTTTCAAACAGTGGCTCAGGCAGCCGGGCTATCCCCAGCTTACCGTGATCTGGCACTACGAGCCGTTCAAGCACCAAGCGGTTGCGAGCATTCAGCAGAGCCAGAATGCGGCCTGGGGGCTGTTCCGCCTGACGAAGGTCCCGGTGGTGTTCGAAGGGCCCGACGGGAAAACGGTGCGCCGGACCATCGACATCGATGGACCGCCGTCCTCCGAGCGCATGGATGTTCCGTGGGTTCCTACCGCGATGCGGGTCGACCCGGATGGATCGTTCCTGCTCACGTCGACCGTTACGGCCGAGGCCAAACCATAATGATTGCCACGTTTGCCCTAATGCTGCTGCAGCAGCCGGTGCAGGTGGCCGGACACACCCTCACCGTCCCCACCGGATTCAACATCGCGGTTTTTGCGGAAGGTCTCCGGGGCATCCGGTACCTGACCGTGGGACCGCACCACGACGTGTACGCCTCGATTCCGCGGGATGGCCGGGTGGTGCGCTTCGATGGAAGCAAGGCGGTCGACTACGCGACGGGACTCAACCAGCCCTTCGGTCTCGCCTGGCGGGGTGACACGCTCTACGTGGGGGACCAGGATGCGCTGATCCGGATCGACCCCGACGGGAAGAAGACCCAGCTGGTCGATCTGCCGGCGGGCGGCAATCACGTGACCCGCACGGTGCTGATCCGGAACGACAAGATCTACGTGTCGATCGGCTCCACCTGCAACGTCTGCGATGAGCCCGACTCACGGCGCGCGGCGGTGATGGTGTTCGGCCTCGACGGCCAGCATGGCCGCCAGTTCGCGACGGGCCTCAGGAACTCGGTCGGCATCGCCTTCAATCCGGCGACGGGCGAGCTCTGGGGCACGAACAATGACCGGGACAATCTGGGCGACGACTTGCCTCCCGAGCACCTGAACATCATCAAGGACGGGAAGTGGTACGGCTGGCCCAAGTGCTATCTCCCCGGCAAGAACAACCCCGAGTATCCGGACGCCAAGTGTGATACCGTCGAGCCCCCGGCCCTCACGTTCCAGGCCCACTCGGCGCCCCTCGGCCTCGCGTTCTATACCGGCAATCAATTCCCCGCGGAGTATCGGGGGGACGCCTTCGGGACGTTCCACGGTTCCTGGAACCGGTCCACGCCGACGGGCGACAAGGTGATCCGCATCCACATCAAGGACGGGAAGCCGGTGTCGAGCGAGGATTTCGTGACGGGCTGGCAGCTCCCGGACGGGACGCGCTGGGGCCGGGTGGTCGGATTGCTCGTGCTTCCCGATGGCTCGCTTCTGATTTCGGACGACAACGGTGGACGCGTCTGGAGGGTGACTTATGGCAAGTGAGCGCTTGGAGCGGGTGGGGCTGGGTGTCGTCGCGGCGCTGGCTGTCGCGTTGCCGGCGTGGCGGATCGCGACCCCGCGGCCAGCACCTGTCGACATTCACTCGGAGTACGTCAAGTACGTGTCGGGCAGGGACTCGATCACCGCGTTTCTGGCGTACCCGGAGCGCAAGGATGCGGCACCGGGCGTGATCGTGATCCACGAGATCTTCGGGATGTCCGACTTCGTGAAAGACCGCGTAACCCAGCTGGCGCAGGACGGATTCGTCGCCATCGCGCCCGATCTGCTGTCCCGCCGGGGCGGCACGCCGGCCACCCAGGATCAGGCGGTGCAGATGATCCGCGGCCTCAATCCCGACACGCTGACCCAGGACCTCGACGCGACCTACAATTTTCTCCGGGGCATTCGTGCGGTCCGGGCCGACCGGATCGGCGTGATCGGGTTCTGCTGGGGTGGGGGTCAGAGCTTCCGTTACGCGACCAACAATGCGCAGCTCAAGGGCTTTGTCGTCTGCTACGGTCCCGGTCCGGACTCCGCGTCGCTGGCGCGCCTCAAGGCGCCGGGGCTCGGTGTGTACGCCGAGAAGGACGCGCGGATTTCACTGTCGGTTCCGGGGACCGACTCGATGATGAAGAAACTCGGGAAGTCCTATCAGTACCGGATCTATCCCGGCGTCCCCCATGGGTTCATCCGCTCCCGTGACATCCCGGCGGTCACGGACACGGCCTGGTCGAACATCGTCGACTTCTTCAAGGCGAAGCTGGGCTCTTAGCCTTCTCGCGGACGAAGGCCAGCGCGCGCTCCAGCACCGCGTCCTTCCCGGTCTGGAAGTCGGCGACCGTTTCGGTGACCGGCATCTCCGGGGCGATCCCGGTGGCGGCGAATTCACTGCCGTCGGGGAAGGCGTCCCGCGTCACGGTCACCCGGAAGAACCACCCAGCCGACAGGGGCAGGGTCAATACCTGTCCCGTGCCTCCCGCCGACGGCTCTCCCACGATCGGTCCCCGCTGAGCATTGCGGAACGCGACGAGCAGGTCGGCGCCCGCGCCGGCGGTGCGCGCGGAGGCCAGCAGGGCGACGGGGCCGTCGAAGGATGGCAGGCCGGCGTCGGGGGCTATCGTGTCGGGTGGGCCTGCGAACCAGGCGCCCGCCGAGTCGGGCATGTCGGGGCCGCGGTACGCGGGGCGATACTCCGGAGTACGCCAGCGGGACGTGACGAAGAAATGGGACATCAGGCGCGCCAGGATGCGGTAGCCTGACTCGCGTCCGCCTCCGGCCCCATCGTTTTCCCGGAGGTCGACGATCAGGCCCCGGACGCCGGTCCAGCGGGTAAAGCGGCGATTGAATTGGGAGACGATATCGGGGTCGCCGCAGGAATTGAGGTGCACGACGGCGATGCCGCCCGGGGCGGTGTCCACCACCAGGGGCTTCAGCTCGAAAGGTGAGCGGTCGGACGCCGAGACGGAGCGGGTGAGGGACGCGCCGCCGCCCTCCCCCTTTGGCCCCTTGAGGGCGAGCTGGACCGGTGTACCACGGTCTCCCAGGAGCATGGCGGTGACGGCGTGGTCCCAACGGGTGGCGGCGGTGGAGCCGGGGACCTCGGGGAGAATGGAGTCCCGGATCCAGGTGGCGGCGGGGATGCCCTGAACGGAGACGATCTCGAAGCCCCGGTTGGGCCTCGCGATCCGGAGCTCGTCGTTCTCGGCGTAGTCCGCCACGAAGGGGCGTCCCTCGATGGCGCGGAGGCGCAGGGGCGGGCGGGCGGTCCGCGAGCGCACGGCGGCCGGTGGAACGACCGCCGCCTGGCCATCGTTCAACAGGGCGGCGAAGCCTTCAAGGCGGCGCCAGAACACCACGTCCGACTGGCGCTGAGCGGCGAGTGCGAGATTGGCGTCGAGCGCGGAGTCCCAGTTGGCCCGGACGTGGTCCCAGTAGGCGTAGTTGTACCGCGCGTCGGACCAGAGCGTGGCGACGATGCGCGCGCGATCGGTGGCGGAGAGTTGCTGACCCGAGACCGTCCCAGTGCTCAGGACGGTCACCAGGAGCACGAGCGGGATGCGTGACGGCATTGCCCTAATCTATCTGTTGGTGTTCATCGCGCCTCAGGCGATCCTGTACGTGTATCTGCGGGATCGCCTGCCGGACCCCACGCGTCCGCGTCAGGTGCGCTGGGTGCGTTGGACCCTCATTGCCCTCTTTTCCTTCTTCAACTTTCCCTGGATTTTCGTCGTCCGGCGGGTGCTGTTCGACACGGTGTGGTCGAAGGGGTGGATTCCGTACACCGGGCCGTGGGTCGCGTGGCAGATGCTCGGGTGGGTGTTCCTCGGGCTCGTCGCGATCTACGTGGTTTTCAAGGGTGTCGAGACCTGTTGGAAGAAAATGCGTGGGGTGGTAAGGCAAAGGCGTGGGGAAGTGGGGTTGTGGGACTCTCCTGGGACGAAACGGACTCCGCCCCTCTCGGAGCGTCCCACCCCCCCACCTTCCCACGCCTTATCGCGAAGGCAATTCCTGGTCCGGGGCACGTACGCGTACGCCGGCGCCGGTCTGGCACTCTCGGCCTATGGACTCTGGGAGGGAGACCGGTTGCCGGAGGTGACCCGCCGCGCGCTCTACTTCGCCAACCTTCCGAGGGGCTTTGACGGACTGAAGATCCTGCACCTCTCCGACGTGCATGCCGGCATTCACATGCGGCTCGAGAAGATGCAGCGGCTGGTGGAGCAGGCGAACGCCCTGGCCCCTGACCTGATCCTCCAGACGGGGGACATGATCGACATCTCGCCGTCGTTCATTCCCGACTATGTCCGCGCGTTCCGGGAGCTCCGCGCTCCCCTCGGCGTAATCACCGGGCTGGGCAATCACGATCACTACACCGGGACCACGCAGGTCATCCAGGGAGTTCTCGATGCGGGGCACACGCTGGTGCGCTCGGGCTCGCACCTGATCGAACGCAACGGGTCGACCCTGGCGATCCTCGGCGTCGATGATCCCCAGGACTGGCGCTTCGATGACCCGCAGACGGCGGAGGTGAATGAAGTCGACCGATCGGCTCCGCCGGACGTCTTCAAGATCCTGATGGCCCATCGCCCCGGCGCGTGGGATGCCGCGAAGGTCAAGAACATTCCGCTCACACTGTCAGGGCACATCCACGGAGGGCAGTTCTATCTCCCGGTGGTGGGCTGGTCCGCGGGCCGGCTCATCACGAAGTACGTGATGGGGCACTTCCAGGATGGCGGGAGTCAGCTGTATGTGAGCCGCGGGATCGGGGTGGTGGGTGTGCCGATCCGGGTGTTTGTGCCGCCGGAGATGGAGTTGTTTGAGCTGCGGAAAAAAGGCTAACGACCAATAGCCAGCCACGCCGCGTCGATCGACTGCCGCACGCCGGGCGAGTCTTCGCCCCACTCGCGAGTCAGCACACGCTCCAACGCCTGACGCACGACGCCGAGCCACACCCCCGCCCACACTTCGGCCGCGCCGGGTCTGATCACGCCGTCAGACTTGCCTCGGGCCAGCAAGCGCTCCAGTGCCGTCTGAAACTCCCGACCTGCGTCCCGGGACTTCTCATCGAGCACCGCCCGGTGCCGGTCCACGAAATAGAGCTGCATGACGGCGGGGTCCTGTGCGGCGCCCGCGATGAGCCGCTGGGCGAGCATTTGGAGCCGGTCCCGCACGGGGCCCTGCGCCACGTCCGCCTCCTCAGCGGCCCGGGCCGCCCACCGCGCGGCCCCCCGGTATAGCTCGTTCAAGAGGTGCTGCTTCGACTCGAAGTGCTTGTAAATCGTGCCCTCGGCCACCCCGGCCTTTTTCGCGATCTGGACCGTGGTGGTGACGTGATAACCCTGGGTGGTGAAAAGCTCGAGGGCGGAGCGGACCAGCCGCTGGCGGGTGAGATCGGCCGTGGCCATGAGGTGCCGAATCTAATGCGGGGCAAGGAGTTCCGCGCTCGCTTCCCGCTCCAGAACCTCCCGGCTACCTTTCCGCCGCGCTGGACCTCGATCCGAACACTTTCTGCCAGGGAAACACTCTCAATGCGAATGCTGGTACTCGGCGCCGGGCTTCAAGGCTCGGCTTGTGCGTACGACCTCCTGCGTCAGGACACCGTCGAGCGCGTCACCCTCGCCGACCTCCATACCGATCGCATTCCCGCCTTCGTCAAGAAAGGCGCCGGCAAGCGGTTGAAGGTGGCGCGTCTGGATGTGGAACGGGCTGCGTCTTTGCGAAAGCTGATGAAGGGACATGACGCGGTCATGTCCGCCATCCCCTACTACTTCAACCTCGCCGTCTCCAAAGCCGCCGTCGCTCAGGGGCTGCACCACTGCGATCTCGGCGGCAACACCGAAATCGTGATGCAGCAGAAAAAGCTGGCGCCTCAGGCGAAGAAGAAAGGCCTGTCGGTCGTCCCCGACTGTGGCGTCGCGCCCGGTATGGTGAACATTCTCGCCGCTGAAGGGATCAGGCGGGTGGGCGACGCGGACGCGGTCAAGATTTACGTCGGTGGCCTGCCTCAACATCCCGAACCCCCCCTCAACTATCAGGTCGTCTACTCCCTGGAGGGCGTGCTCGACTACTACACGACCCCGTCCTGGGTCCTGCGCGACGGCAAGCCGGCGCAGGTCGACGCGCTTTCGGAGCTCGAGCACATCACCTTCCCGGCGCCGGTGGGACGCCTCGAAGCGTTTCATACGGGCGGCGGCATCTCGGGCATGCCCTGGACGTATGCGGGGAAGATCCGTCAGATGGAGTACAAGACCCTGCGGTACCCCGGGCACGTGGCGATCATGCACCCGATCCGCGAGCTGGGTCTGCTGGATCTGCAGCCCGTGAAGGTGCAGGGCACGACCGTGATCCCGCGGAAGGCCTTCATTTCCATCGTGTCCCCCAAACTGACGAAGCCCAAGGGCCAGGACCTGGTCGCCCTCCGCGTCGAGGTCACGGGCAAGAGCGGCCAGCGTGCGGCGTGGGAACTCATCGACTACTACGACGCCTCGGCTGGAGTCAGCGCCATGATGCGGACGACCGGGTACTCGCTTTCGATCACCGGATTGATGCAGGTGGATGGCAGGATTTCGGTGAAGGGTGTGCACACGCCCGATGAGGCGGTGCCGTTCCAGCCCTACGTCGACGAGCTTGCAAAGCGGGGAATCCAAATCAGGGAGATCTAGAAACGGAGTCTGGCAGACGGCAGTCCGTTTCGGCGACGATCGGACTGCTGTCCGTTGGACTGCGGGCTCTCAAAAGCTCCACTGCGTCCCGAAGATCACTTGCCCGCCCTCGCTCCCTCGGCCGTACCCCATCGCTAACACGGTATTCCTGCCGAACCGGAGACCCAGCTCCGCACCGCCGCTCTGGTGCAGACCGCTCGTCGTGATGGCGATCGATTGCCCGGGCCCAAACACCCTGCCTGCATCGTAGAACGCGACCAGGTCCAGCTCGAAGAGCGTGGGCGCCCAGAGGAGGCCATACCGGGCCTCGAGGCCGCCGAGGAGCTTGCCGGGACCGATGAAGCGCGAGTCGTAGTAGCCGCGGAGTGAGTGATAGCCACCCACGGCGACGTACGTCTGCTCGCTGGACTCCATGTTCAGCTGTGCCGCCAACGGAGGATGGCCTCCCATCTGTTCCGCGGCCAGGCGCCCGGCCAGCACCAGCTTCTCGAGTGGGTTCACGTAGAGGCGCGCCGAGGCGGTGCGGCGGTTGTAGCCCTTGCCCGCGGCGTAAATGGCCTCGACGACGACGCCGGAGTGGGTGACGGTCTCTACATCCCGGGTATCGAAGACCAGCCCGGCGCGGACCGCCTCATCGGTGAAGGGGATCCTGGTGGAGTCGATGACTCCAGACCCGAGATCCCGTGTGAAGGCGCTCGCTCCGGGGAGCGCCCGGAAGCTCGTGTGCTCGAGCTGGGCGCCGGCGAGGGCGCGGAGCGGACCGATGAGGTGCCGCTGAACCGTGAAGCGCGCCGATTGGCGCGACCGGCTCACCCGGTAGAAATAGGGATTAGCGGCCGACAGGGAGTCGGGATCGTTCACGGTCGTGTTGCCGAGTCCGAAGAAACCCAGGCGGTTGTCACGCGTGGCGGTAAGCACGAGCCCCGCCCGCCATGCTCCGAGCAACGCGGGCGCCTCGGCGTTCACCGTGAGCTGGTAGCTCCCCTTGGTGCTCATACTCGCGTCCACGCTGACGGCTGCCGCGTTCGCTTGCGGTCCCCCCTTGAACCCCAGGGACGTGTACTCGGCGAAGTGACCGGCGACCCAGAACCCGTCCACGCTCGTGTAATAGACGAGCGGGTACAGGGTGTTGGTCCAGACGCGACGGTCGTCCTGGGCGGCGAGGGGTGAGGCCCCTGCGAGCAGCGCGAGCCCGGCGATCCAGAGCGGCTTCAGGAGGGCTGCGGTCCGTCAAAGAGGTGCGCGCCGTCGACGGTCTTGGCCTCGGTCCCGTCGTGAACTGCGAAGGGCGCGGGGTAGAAGGACGCGCACCCGAACTCCCCCTTCTTGTTGATCGCGTAAAAGTTGAGCTGGTACCTGGGCTTCTTGTCGGCCGTCAGGTGCGCCGCGTCGGTCATCGCGATCACGTGCTTCAGCGTCTCGAGACAGGCGTCGGTGGGCTTCATCCCCCGGCGCATGAACTCGACGATCGTCGCACCCCCGGTTCCCATGATGTTCATCTCGCCCAGGCCGGTCGATCCCGCGGCCCCGACGTCGTTGTCCGTGTACTGCCCGGCGCCGACGATGGCCGAATCTCCGACCCGGCCCGGAATCTTGAAAGCGAGACCGGCGGTGGTGGTGACCGACGCGATCTCTCCGCCCGGCGTCACCGCGTCCATGTTGATGGTCCCGGTCGGGCGGTGCACGAGCGGCGTCTGGTCGGGAACGTCGAGATAGTCGTCTTTCGAATTGAGGTTGGCGCGCCAATGCAGCCAGATGTCGCGCGCCTCGTCGGTGAGCAGGTTCTCGACCTTGAAGCCATAGTCCACCGCGAACTTCTGCGCCCCGGCGCCCACGAGCATGATGTGGTCGGTGTACTTCATGATGCACTTCACCACTTCCGACGCCGTCTTGACGCCCTCGAGGGCGCCGACGGCGCCGGCCCGCCGGGTGGGCCCGTGCATGCACGACGCGTCGAGCTGCACCACGCCCTCGGCGTTCGGGAGTCCTCCGTAGCCTACCGAATGGTCCGTGGGATCGAGCTCCTGGATCTTCACGCCCTCGATGATGGCGTCGAGCGGATCGGCGCCGCCCATGATCAGATCGAAGGCCTTCTGCACGCCGCGGATGCCGTTGGCGCTCGAGACGATTACCGGCTTCGCCGCCCAGCGGGCGGTGGCGGGCAGAGCCTCGGGCGGCCTGATGGCGTGGGGAATGACCCCAGCGCTCGCGGCGACGGCGCCGATGCGGGCCGTCTCGGTGACGAAGTCGCGGCGGGACATGACGTCGGACACGGTGCAACTCCTTCGGGGAAGGACGTTGGGGGGCGGCGCCGTAGGTTTATGCCCCCCGGAGGCTGGTGTCAACTTGCTGGCCCCGAGGGGTGCCCCTACGTTCCGACGCGTGAATCTGGACGGGGACGATCCCAGGACCGTCGTACGCGGTGTGTTCCTTGCCGTGGTCGTGCTGGCGACCATCGGGTTCGTCCTGGCATGGGTGGCGGAAGGCCACATCGACGATAAGATGGCCGCCCTCCTGGGCGTTTTGTGGATGTACTGGATCATCGCCGGTGACCTCCGTCGCGTGCTCATCGATCCTGTCACCCGGTACGTCCGGGGTCAGGTGGTGGGCGGCGTCGCCGACGACGTCCCCATGATCACCCTGGACGAAGAAATCGCGTACTTGGAAAAGCTGGCCGCCGATCCCCATGCCGACCGGCACCGGCAGATCATGGGCGGGATCCGGCTGGCGGAGCTCTATCGCACGGCGCAGAACGACCGGGCCAAGTCGGACGCGCTCCTGGCTCAACTGGCGGCGCGCTATCCCGACGCCAAGGAGCTCGAGGTCGCCCGGAGGTTTACGCCGCATGAGCCCTGAGCTCTCGCTCGTGATTCCCGTCTACAACGAACGCGAGAACCTCGCCCCCCTGCTCGGCGAAATCGCAGGTGCCCTCCGTCCCAGCCGCCGGTCGTACGAGGTGGTGGCCGTGGACGACGGGTCTACCGACGGCTCCCGCGACGAGCTGCGCCGTCTACGGCAGGAGCATCCGGAGCTGCACCTGGTCGGGTTCGAGCGGAATGCGGGCCAGACCGCCGCCTTCGCCGCCGGCTTCCGCGCCGCTCGGGCACCGGTTGTGGTAACACTCGACGCCGACCTCCAGAACGATCCGGCCGACATCCCGGCCCTCGTGGCCGAGCTCGAGCGCAGTGGGGCGGCGGCCGTAGTGGGGTACCGGCTGAACCGGCGGGACACGGGGTGGAAGCGGTTGCAGAGCAGGATCGCGAACGGTGTCCGCAATTGGCTGACGACCGAGACCATCCGCGACACCGGGTGCTCCCTGAAAGCGTTTCGGACTGACGTCGTGCGCGGTCTCCCGTTCTTCAACGGAATGCACCGCTTCCTGCCGACGCTCGTGAGAATGAAAGGCGGCGCGGTGGCCGAGGTGGCGGTGCATCACCGGGCCCGCCGTTTCGGGACGACCAAGTACGGCATGTGGAACCGGGTGTTCCGGGCTCTGGCCGATGCCTTCGCCGTTCGCTGGATGCAGCGCCGGGCCATGCACTACCGGATCAACGAGGAGTGGGGCTGATGGGGCGCAAACCACGTCTCGACCCGTCGATCTTCCACCTGCCCGTCGACCGCATGCGGGAGGGCTACTACTCGGACAAGTATTTCGTCCGGGCCCGTGAGCTCCTGCGCAAAGACGGCCACCGCCCCCGGGTCACCATGCAGGTGTTCGGGAAGACGGCCGGATTGCTGGGCGGAATCGACGAGGCCATCGCCATCCTCAGGCTCTGCTCGGACCGCTGGGACGAGCTGACCGTCTCGGCGCTCCACGACGGAGACCCGATTTCCCCCTGGGAAACGGTGCTCCTCATCGAGGGTCCGTACGACGTCTTCGCCCACCTGGAGACCCTGTACCTCGGGGTTTTGGCGCGCCGCACCCGGGTGGGGACGAACACCCGGGCCGTGGTGGAAGCGGCTCGCCCCAAGCAGGTGATGTTTTTCCCGGCCCGCCACGACCATTGGCTGGTGCAGACCGGGGACGGCTACGCGGCGCATATTGCCGGGGCCATCGGGGTGTCCACGGACGCGCAGGCATCGTGGTGGGGTTCCGAAGGAATCGGAACCGTTCCTCACGCCCTGATTGCGGCGTATGGCGGAGACACGGTGCTGGCGTCGAAGAAGTTCGCCGAGCGGTCGGACCCGAGCGTCGCGCTGATCACGCTCGTGGATTTCGACAATGACTGCGTCGGCACGTCCCTGAACGTCGCCCGGGCCCTAGGCTCCCGGCTCTACGGCGTGAGGCTCGACACTTCTGA
>DATBBZ010000028.1:0-8110 GCA_036270745.1 Gemmatimonadales bacterium
TGTTGACGTCGGTTTTCATCGGCATGATGCTGCATGAGCACTAGAGAGCAAGACGGCTAGGCGTTAGACGGTTAGGTGACCAACAGCTGAGACGCGAAGTTCAACACCATTTAACGGGGACGGACATGGTACACATGCTGCTTCAGGTTCAGGACGCCGCGACCGCGGTTGCGGTCGCCAAGAGCACCAACGCCCTTCTGGGTGCCGGAATCGGCCTGGGCCTAGCGGCCATCGGGGCCGGCATCGGCGTTGGCCTGATCGGCTCGCGGGCCACCGAAGCGATCGCCCGGCAGCCCCAGGCGTCTGGTGACATCCGCGGCGCGATGATTCTGACCGCCGCCCTGGTCGAAGGGGTCGCGCTGGTTGCCTGCGTGTTCGCTCTTCTCTTCAAGATTCTGGCCTAACGATGTTGGCGTTGCTGCAGGAGGCCACGGCGAAAGTCGCGACTCCGTTCGACATCAACGGGGGCGTGATCCTCTGGACCGTCGGCATCTTCCTGGTCCTCCTGGGCCTGCTTTGGTGGAAGGGGTGGCCCGAGATCATCAAGATGGTGGAGGAGCGGGAGCATCGGATCCAGAAGCAGCTCGACGAGGCCGAGAAGGCCCGGGCGGAGGCGCAGGCCCTGCTCGAAGAGCACAAGAAACTCGTCGCCCAGGGCAAGGCGCAGGCCCAGGAGATCCTGTCCACCGCCAAGTCCGCCGCCAACAAGGAGCGGGAGGGCCTCCTGGCCAAGACGCGCGAAGAGCAGGAGCTGATGCTCGAGCGGGCCCGCCAGGACATCTCGGCCGAGAAGGAGAAGGCGGTCCAGGCGCTCCGGCGGGAGGCGGTGGAGCTGTCCATCGCCGCGGCATCCAAGCTGATCGAGAAGAACCTGACCACCGATTCGAACCGGAAACTCGTGTCCGACTATCTGGCAAGCATCGAGAAGGGCAAGTGAAGTCCACCACCGTCGCGCGGAACTACGCCGAGGCGCTCTTCACCGCCGCCGAGCAGAAGCGGCAGACGGAGCGCTTCGGCGAGCTGATGGACGCCGTGGCCGGAGCGGTATCGGCGGACGAGCGGATTTCCGTCGCCCTCGAGTCTCCACGGGTGGCCAAGACGGTGAAGGCGCAGCTGCTCAAGGACGCGCTGTCCGGCGTCGCGCCACGGGAGTTCGTGAACTTCCTGCAGTCAGTGGTGCGCCGCGGCCGTCAGGGGTTGCTCGGTGAGATTTCCGCCGAGTACCAGGGGTTGCTCGACGTGTCACTGAACCGGGTACACGCCGGCGTGACCCTGGCCGAAGAGACCGACGGGTCGCTCCGAAACGACATCGTGAAGCGTCTGGAGAAGGCGCTCGGGAAAGACGTTCGGGCCCACTTCAAGGCCGACGAGCGGATCCTGGGCGGCGTGGTCGTGAAGGTCGGGGACCGGGTGTATGACGGGTCCCTCCGGCGGCGCTTGTTGGTGCTGAAGAGGAGGATGATGACTGGAGAGTAAGTAGCTATTCCCCTTGATGTTATCCCGCCGTCCCCCCCCTTGGTCGTTCCCTACCTATCGCCCCGCGCGGTTTGAGCGCAACGTGTTACATCAAGGGCCTCCATGAACCCCGGTCTGGCGTTTCTCCTGGGCGGGTTGTTCGGCGGGGCGCTCCTGTTGGGCGCTGTGGCGTGGTGGAGGCGCACCGGGGCGGCCGGTGACGCCCTCGCCCGGGAAAGTGCCGATGCGCGGTTCCGCGCGGTGGTGGAGTCGGCCCCGAGCGGGATGCTGATGATCGACCCCTCCGGCACTATCGTGCTGATCAATCGGGAAACCGAGCGTCTCTTCGGTTACGCACGCGCGGAGCTCCTGGGGGGCCCCCTCGAGCGACTGGTTCCCGAGCGCTATCGGGCGGGCCATCCCGCATTTCGAATCGACTTCTTCCGTCACCCGCAGACGCGTTCGATGGGCGCGGGCCGGGAGCTGTATGGCCTGCGCAAGGACGGCAGCGAGTTGCCGGTAGAGATCGGCCTCAATCCGATCGAGACGCCCGAAGGGCAGTTCGTGCTCGCGTCAGTCGTGGACATCACCGCGCGCAAGCGCGCGGAGGCGCGGTTCCGCGCGGCGGTGGAGTCCTCCCCCAACGGCATGGTGATGATCGATGGTGGGGGGAAGATCCTGCTCGTCAACCGCGAGATCGAGCGGCTTTTCGGGTACGGGCGAGAAGAGCTGCTGGGACAGGCCATCGAGCTCCTCGTGCCTGCGCGCGTTCGCGAGCGCCACCCCGGGCTGCGGACCGAGTTCTTCGCTCACCCCCAGACCCGTTCGATGGGCGCGGGCCGGGACCTCTTCGGCGTTCGCAAAGACGGCACAGAAATGCCGGTGGAGATCGGCCTCAATCCGATCGAAACGGACGAGGGTCTCTTCGTCCTGGCCTCCGTAGTGGACATCACCCAGCGCAAGCGGTCGGAAGGCGAGCTCAAGCGGTCCAACGAGGAGCTGGAGCGCTTCGCGTACGTCGCCTCCCACGACCTCCAGGAGCCCCTGCGTATGGTCGGCAGCTACGTCCAGCTGCTTGCCAAGCGTTACCAGGGGAAGCTCGACAAGGATGCCAACGACTTCATCGGGTTCGCGCTCGACGGGGCCTTGCGAATGCAGCGACTGATCCAGGACCTCCTCGCCTTCTCTCGGGTCAGCACCCGGGGCGCCGACCTGGTGCCCACCGACGCGGACGCGGTATTGGGCAACGCCCTGGCCAACCTCAAGCTCACGATCGAGGAGTGCGGGGCCGCTGTGAGCCACGATCGTCTCCCCACGGTGAAAGCCGACGCGGGGCAGCTCGAGCACGTCTTCCTGAACCTGATCTCGAACGCCCTGAAGTTCCGGGGCACCGCGCCGCCCGCGATCCATATCGGGGCCTCCCGCGAGGACGGGGACTGGCGGTTTTCGGTGCGGGACAACGGGATCGGCATCGAGCCGCAGTACTTCGAACGCATTTTCGTGATTTTCCAGCGACTCAACGCCCGAGCAGACTATCCGGGCACGGGGATCGGACTCGCGATCGTGAAAAAGATCGTCGAGCGGCACGGCGGCCGGATCTGGGTCGAGTCGGTGGCGGGGTCGGGTACGACGTTCCTCTTCACGCTGTCCGCGGCCTAGGAGACGAGCCTCATGTACGCCACCTCTGCCCGTCCCGTTGAGATCCTGCTGGTCGAGGACAATCCGGGTGATGTGCGACTGACGCAGGAAGCGCTGCGGGATGCCAAAGTGCGGAATCAGATTCAGGTCGCGGTAGACGGAGTCGAGGCTCTCGCCCTGTTACGCCGGGAAGGGCAGTACATCAACGCGGCGCGCCCCGACCTGATTCTCCTCGATCTCAACCTGCCCCGGAAAGGCGGGCGCGAGGTTCTCGAGGAGATCAAGGTGGATGACCGCCTGAAGCACATTCCCGTCGTCATCCTCACCACGTCCCAGGCGGAGCAAGACATCCTCGAGAGCTACCGGCTGCGCGCCAACGCGTACGTCACCAAGCCCGTGGACCTCGAGCAGTTCCTGCGGGTGGTGAAGTCCATCGAGCAATTCTGGCTCGAGATCGTGAAACTCTCTCGGCCATGAGCACCGGCGTCGCGGCCCCTCCCATCCACGTGCTGCTGGTGGAAGACAATGCGGGAGACGCACGCCTCATACTGGAGGTGTTGACGGACGTCGGGGCCCGGGACTTCCAGCTTGAGAAGCTGGACCGGCTCGAGCCGGCCATCCAGCGACTCCGGGGTGCCGCGGTGGACGTGCTGCTGCTCGACCTCGGCCTCCCCGACTCGCAGGGGATCGAGACCTTCCGGCGGGCCCGTCGGGAAGCGCCGACCCAGCCGATCATCATCATTTCGGGGCTCGACGACGAGCAGGTGGCCCTCGAAGCGGTCCGGTCGGGCGCTCAGGATTACCTCGTGAAGGGGCGCATCGAAGGGCACCTCCTGGCTCGTGTGATCCGGTATGCGCTGGAGCGACAGCGGGCCGAGGAACTGCTGCGGGCCTCGGAGGCGAGGCACCGTTCCCTGGTGGAGAATTCTCCCGTCGGGATTCTCCGCGCCTCCCTCGACGGGCGCCTTCTGGCCGCGAATCCTGCCATTGTCCGGATGCTGGGATATGACACTGAGGAAGAAGTGCTGCGACTCGACCTGGCCCGGGACGTCAACTTGCTGGACCCCGCGGAGCTCAAGCGCCGGGTGGACATGGTCCACGATCGGGGAGGGCTCACCAGTGAATCGGCGTGGAAACGCAAGGACGGCCATACTTTCATCGCCCGCCGCACCAGCCGGATGCACCGCAGCCCCAACGGTGAGGCACAGCACATCGACGTTGTAGTGGAAGACGTGTCGGAGCAGCGGACCTTGGAGACCCAGCTCCAACAGGCCCAGAAAATGGAAGCGATCGGTCAGCTGGCCGGTGGCGTGGCACACGACTTCAACAACCTGTTGACGGTGATCCTCGGCTCCGCCGACCTGCTGCTCGAAACCATTCCGTCGGGGACTCCGGAACGCGAAGACGTCGGGGACATCCGGCGGGCGGCGGTCCGTGCTGCCGATCTCACCCGCCAGCTCCTCGCCTTCAGTCGCAAACAGACCCTCCAGCCTCAAGTGCTCGATCTCAATTACATCGTCGAGGGTATGCAGAAGATGCTGGTCCGCCTGATCGGGGAGGATGTAGACCTCGAGACCCGTGCCGCTGCCAACTTGGGGGCCACGCGGGCCGATCCGGGGCAGGTGGAGCAGATCCTCCTCAACCTGGTAGTCAACGCGCGGGACGCGATGCCTGACGGCGGGCAGATCACCATCGAGACCGCGAACGTCGAGCTGGACGACGTTTACGTTTCGACTCACAGCCCTGCGCTCCCTGGTTCCTTCGTCATGCTCGCCGTAAGCGATACCGGATCCGGAATGGACCAGGCGACTCAGGCTCGGGTGTTCGAGCCTTTCTTCACGACGAAGGAGTTGGGGAAGGGCACGGGCCTGGGGCTCGCGACGGTGTACGGGATCGTGAAGCAGAGCGGGGGGTTCATCTGGCTCTACAGCGAACCGGGGGAGGGCGCCACGTTTAAGATCTACCTGCCACGCGTCGAGGCGGTGTCGAGTGGCCCGGCCCCCGGGGCGGCCCGGGGATCCCTAAGCGGAACGGAAACGATCTTGTTGGTGGAGGATGAGGATGCCGTGCGGACTCTCACGCAGCGCGCGCTGGAAGGACAGGGGTATACCGTCCTTTCCGCCAAACACGGGGCCGACGCCCTGGCGGTCGCCGACGGATACCCCGGAGCCATTCATCTGTTGATCTCCGACGTGGTGATGCCGAAGATGAACGGCCCCGAGGTCGCCGCTGGCCTGACGAAGCGTCGCTCTGCCATCCGGACCCTGTTCCTCTCTGGCTACCCCGGAGAAGCGATCTCCCGCCGCGGTATCCTCGACGAGGGGGTGGCCTTCCTGCAGAAACCCTTCACAGTCGAGGGACTCGCGCGCAAGGTGCGAGAGGTTCTGGACGGCTGAGTCCCATCACCGATACCGAATCCCGATGCTTACACTCGGCCGGAGCATCATCCTCCGCTCGAAGGCCGCGTCGACTTCATTCGCACGAAACAATGATGGAGAGAGCGAAACGCCGGCTTGCATGCTCCCCAGGAAGCGTCCTGCCACCGGCCATTCGTACGCTGCCGTCACGTGCCCGCCCACCAGTATCCGGTCGTCCGTGTCGATGATACTCCACAGCGTCACGTCACCCCCCCCGCCGAGCCGCAAGGCACCACCCGATCCGACCCGCAGCACTTGGACGGTGACTTCCGGAGACCCGGTCACAAAATGGATGCCCTTTGTATCCACGAAGGCGCCTCCGGGAATTTCGGCCGCGAGTCCCGGCGATCCATAGCTGAATTCCAGGCCGATGCTGACCGCTCCCCAGTCGTGCCCGAGGGACACGCCAACGGTGGTCGGCCGGTACGGGTGGACCTCGCCCGGTGTCGAATCCACCACCGATGCGGCGCCCCCGAAAAAACGTGCGATCCCCAGGGAGAGGCCGACGCTCCACTGCGCCTCGAGGGACGCCGGAAACACGAGCAGGACGGCGAGGGCGGTGGCGTGGGCGCGCATCAGAACATCTCCAGGTCGATCCAGCCGGTGGTGATGTTGTGGTCGCCGCGGATGAACCAGTTATAGCCCGGATAGACCTGGCCCACGATGGCATCCTGCACCGCGTTCCCCACCGGGTCGTCATTTGAATTGATGAACGACGCGATCGCGGCGATCAGATCTTCCCCGGAGTGAGCGTACTTGAACGTCTTGCTCAGCTTGGTCAAGACCGTGTCGCGGCCGCCGGTGAGAAACGTGTACGCGGTGTCCACGGCGGCGAAGAGCGCGTTCGTCCGGTTCACGTCGAGGCGCAGCACGCACGCCTGATCGTCGTCCTCCACCATGAAGATCCGCACGCTCTGGCCCGGGTGCTGGAGCTTGTACGCATTGAGCTGGTCCTGGCTGAAGAGCAGCGCGCTCCCGTTCCAGTCGGTCGTGTTCTGGTCGTAGAAGTAGGGCCCGCCGGCATGCTCGCCCGCACATTGGTAGTCGGTCAGCTGATCCGTAGTGCCCATTTGCCCGAGAATGTGGACTTCAAACTCGGGATCGCCTTTCAACCAGCCCTCAAACTGGCCCACATTCGGGATATGGGACGCGTTCATGTACAGTCCCGACGGAGGGGGCTCGAGCGGCGACCCTCCGCCGTCCCCGCACGTACTCGGCGTGCATTGCGCACGCGCCGGGGGCGCGTCGAAGTTGGTCTCCATCGGCACCAGCGCCAGCACCGGCGTCTCGGGCGGGTGCTCGGCGTCGAGCACGTAGCGGCGCCCCTTGGTGTCGAACGCCACCGGCACGTCGTGATCGGCTACCGCCGTGGCCACCAGGACATTCTCGTCCGCGTGCCATGAGGCGAGGTGCGCCTTCACCGGCATATAGAACTCGAGGGGCTGGGCTTGCGCCGCCTGCGCCAGCACCGCGTCATCCGAGTCGCCGTTCGCCTGCGCGATGGTCTTGGGGGCTCGCCAGTTGGCCACGGCGAGGAACCGCTGGAATTGGAGCTTGTGCTCCCGGATGGGCGAATGCTGGATCTGCGCCCAGACGTACGCCCGGAACCCGGGGTTGCCGAGCGCCATTGCCACCCGCTGGGCCAGCCATTCATTGCGGGCCGGCGTGGCCCCCGGGTGGCTCTGCGATGAATCGGGCTTCGCTCCGGCAATGGTCGGACCGGTCGGCTGGGTTTCGCCGCAGCCGATGGCCAGCCCCGCGACGACCGCGACGGCCGTCGCGACCATCACCAATGGTATGAAATACCGAATGCGCATACGCGCCTCCTGAATGCGTGAAGAAGGGAGACGAGTATGAAGGAGGGAGGAGCGAACACCGGGACCGGAACAGCGCGCCCCGGTACCGATTTACGGCGAGTCGGCGAGACTGGCGATGCGGCGGAACAGGCGCCGCACCAGCGCCGCGGTGAGAAGCAGGGGCGGCAGGAGCACGACCCATGTCGCCGACAGCACGATCACGCGCAGGTCCCCTTGCAGGTTGAGGTGCTCCGCGAGCACGACGGGGAGCCCCACGACGGCGATGGCGGCCGCATAGAGCGGTGCGAGCACGGCCCACCGGCGGCCCAGGGTAAGGAGCTTGCGGAGCGCCGAGGGGGATGGAGCAACGGGGGCCGTCGATGCCGGTGTCAGATGATCGGCCAGATGCGTTCCACTCTGGGGACGCTTGTTCGGATCCTTCTCGAGACAGCTGTCGACCAGGGTCGCGACCAGGGAAGGCGTCTTAGGCGCCACGCTGGCGAGCGCCGGTGCCACGTCGGTCACGTGCTGAGACATCACGACGTACGGGTCTTCGTCATCGAAGGGGAGGCGGCCCGATGCCGCATAGAAGCCGACGACGCCGAGGGAATAGAGGTCGGAGCGGGCGTCGAGGGCCAGGCCGCGGGCCTGCTCGGGGCTCATGAATTCAGGTGTGCCGAGCACGGTGCGGGACCCGGAGATGGGGCCGGCACCGAAGCGGGCGATGCCGAAGTCCGTGACGAACGAGGAGCCGGTGGAGCGGTCGATCAGAATGTTGTCGGGCTTCACGTCCCGGTGCACCAC
>DATBBZ010000029.1:0-12774 GCA_036270745.1 Gemmatimonadales bacterium
CCTGTAGCGTCGTGCTCGAAGCCGGGCTCTCCGAAAAGACGCGGACCACGGTCGGATCATCGACGCCGTTGAGGCCGCGCCCACCGCCCACGATGTCGTTGTTCAGGTCGCCCTCGACATCCCACCCACGGGTCTTCGCCGCCTGCGCCAGGATCCCGCCGCCCAGCAGTCCCTGCTCCTCGCCCGCCAGCGCCGAAAAGACGATCGTCGCATTGAACTTGTAGCGTGAGAGAATCCGGGCGGCTTCGAGCACCGCGGCGGTTCCCGAGCCGTCGTCGTCCGCACCCGGGGCGCTCACCGTGTCATCCTGATCATCGGACGGGCGCGAGTCGTAGTGACCGGTCATCACGAGGTACCGTCCCGTGTCGCTCTGCCCTTTGAGCACGGCGACCACGTCCACGACGTTCGTCGGGCGCGGCACGCGGGGACGGGGCGGTACGACGTCGGACACGTACGAGACCTCGAGACACCCGCCGCAGGCCCTGGAGATCGAGTCGAATTGCGCATGGATCCACCGCCGGGCGGCGCCGATGCCGGTGGTCTGCGACAGCGTGTCGGAGATCGTGTTGCGGGTGTGAAAGCCGACGAGCGTGCGGATCGTATGCTCGATTGCTTTGGCCTGAGCGGCCTCGGCGATCTGCGCGAGACGTTGGTCATGTGACGGCGGCATCTGTTGAGCGGCGAGGGAGGACGTGAACAGCGTAAAGAGGGTAACGGTCGTGTGACGTGACGGGCTCACGAAGTGATCTCCCTGGCGACGGGCGGAAAAAAGGGAGGGGCCAGATGCCCCTCCCGCACGGCGAAGTGTGACGGCAATCCTATGGTGCAGTCCGATTCCTGAACCCGCAAGAGTGGGAAGTTGGTGCTCATGTCCGACTTCTGTTGCGTGGGCGATACGCAGGTGACGGCCCTCACCCGCAAAAAGGTCGAGTGTTTGTGACGTAAATCGCTTGATCTCCACGGGAACCGATGATTACCCTGTGCTCACTTCGAATCGAGGTGGGTATGCTCGCGTTCCAGCAGCCTCTCCCGGAGCAGTGGCGAGAGACGTTGCAGTTTGTCGCCTCAGGGTTCACCTGGATCATCGACTGGCAGCGGGTGGTGCTCGGCTTCGCCGTCACCGGCGACAACGTCGGGCTCACCATCCTGAAGGCGATCGCGATTCTGCTCCCCGCCGCACTCCTCGTGGGCGCGGTGTGGTGCACCATGGCGTCCCTCTACACGCTCCCGTTCCGGTCGGGGCGCGGCGGCTTCCTGACCGCCCTGCTCCTGTCCTGGTGGGACGCGGGCCGCATGATCTGGTTCTACTGGGCCGGACTCCTGCGGTTCTTCGTCGTTCTCCTCGGCTGGTTCTGGGGCCTCTTGAAGCTGGCCGGGTCCCTCCTGGTCGGGTTCATCAAGTTCATCTTCACGCGGCCGCTCGCGCTGCTCGACTGGGCCACGCGCCAGTACTTCCAGCCCGGCGTGCCCTGGATCGCGTTCATCTTCATCCTGTTCTGGTCGGCGCTCGAGGCCACGATCTTCACGTTCACGCTCCGGCCCACGCTCACCGAGGTCCTCGCGGACCTCACCGGGAGCGAGCTCTCGGGGCTCGCGGTGAGCGTGATCCTGTGGCCGTTCCTCTTCATTCTGATCTCGGGGTCGTTCGCGGCCATCCAGGCGCTCGCCGAGGCGATCAGGGCGAAGAAGACGTCGCAGATCATTTCGATGGCGCTGGTCGAAGCCTTCGTGATGTTCTTCGAGGTGATGTTCCTCTATCGGGAGCTGATCGACGCCATCACGCCCTGGATCGCGCAGCAGACCGGCATGCAGATGGGCTTTACGTCCACGCTGGCGCTGGCCTCGTTCGGCTGGATCGGCGTTCGTGCCATGACCTGGTTCCTGTTCGGCCGCTTCGGGACCCCGGCGTTGCTGGGCATCCTGGGCCGGCAGTCCATTGCGGGCACGCAGGGCACCGTGACGGCGCAGCCGGCGTTGCAACCGGACTTCTGGAAGGCCCCGATTGCGGCGCTCAAGGCCGAGACGGAGTGGTTCCGGAAGGAAGCCCGGGAGGTGTTCGAGCTGATTTCGTTGCCGGTGTTACAGGTGCTGGCCGCGGGGCTGAACTTTGCGGTGGTGGTGATTCTCGGGAAGCCGGTGTTCGTCCTGCCGTTCCGGAATCTCGAGCAGGTGCTGGCGTCCACGCCGCAGCTGGGACGCAGTGAAGGAGCTGCGAAGCACCAGACGACGGGGGCGGCATGAACGCCCGGCGGCTCGTTGCCGCCCTGGGTGCACTGGTCCTCCTCGGGTGCACGCAGGGCGATCCGGAGACCCGGCAGGCCGCGTCGACGCTCGTCATCGGCATCGACGTGTCCGGCTCGTTCCGGGATTCCAAGTTGTACGACGACGCGGTGGACTTCGCGTCGCAGTACATCGTGGCGCATCTCCAGGGTGCGGGGGGCCTCAAAGTGCCGACCGCGCTGTTCGTGGGTTCGGTCGGTGGGTCGCGGGCCGGGGAGCCCAAGGCCTTTCACCCCATCAACGATTTCCAGGGACTCTCGGCGGAGCAGGTGGCGGCCAACATCCGCACCTGGTTCCCTCCGACCGACGAGTGGACCGATTTCAACGCGTTCTTCTCGCGCGTAGCGGGGATGATCAAGGAGCGCGGGCTGATCCTGGCGCCCATGAACGTTGTGGTGCTGTCCGACGGCGTGCCGGATCTGCCGCCGGGGACGCATCTCGCCAAAGGGGAAACGCCATATCAGCGAATTGACCTGCAACCGCTCGAGTATCTCTCCCGGAGCGTGACGGTCCGGCTGCTCTACGCGAGCCCTACCGTGGGGGATGAGTGGAAGCGGCAGGTGAAGCGCAAGCGGGTTCGCATGTGGACCGAGGAAGGGCAGGTCATGACCGGGTGGCATGCGCAGTTCAAGGCCGGCATGCCCATCGATCAACAGACCGACTTTCTCAAGTGGGTGCGGGACAACGTGGACTTCCGGGTCCGCGGCGGCAACATCTTCTAGCGGCGGCGCGAGCGGGGGGTAGCTTCGGCCCATGACCGAACGCTCCCCCTCGCTCGCCCGCGTCCTCGGCTTCAAAGACCTCTTCCTCATCGTCGTCGGCACCGTGATCGGCTCCGGGATTTTTCTGGTGCCGGGGAAGGTGCTCGTCGCGTCCGGCGGCACTGTGGGCGCCGCCCTCCTGGTGTGGGTGGTCGGCGGGGTCCTGTCCCTCCTCGGCGCACTCACCTACGGCGAGCTGGGCGCGATGAAGCCGGGCGCCGGCGGGCTCTACACCTACCTGCGCGACGCCTTCGGTCCGGTCGTCGCCTTTCTCTATGGCTGGACCGCGTTTCTCGTCATCGCGTCCGCGTCGGTCGCGACGCTAGCATTGGCCGGCAGCGCGTACGTCTCGCAATTCGTGGCGCTCTCCCCGCTGGGCGCGAAGGGCTTCGCGCTGCTGCTCATCGCACTGGTCGCGGCGATCAACGTCCGCGGCACGCGCGGGTCGGCGAACGTCCAGAACTGGAGCACGGGCATCAAGGTCGCGGCCCTGCTGGTGATCAGCGGCGGACTCCTGTGGTCCGGCCACGGCTTCTCGAATGGCGGGGCGTTCTGGCCGGCGCGGTGGAATGGCGCGCTGATCTCCGGGATGGGCGTCGGGATGATCGGTGTGCTCTGGGCCTATGAGGGCTGGCAATACGCGACCTTCTCGGCGGGGGAAACCGTCGACGCTCAGCGCATCTTCCCGCGCGCCATCGGTCTGGGCACCGCGGCGCTGATCGGGATCTATCTCTTCGCGAACCTCGGATACGTGGCGGCCCTCGGTCCCGCGGGGGTCGCGGGGTCGGACAAGGTGGCCGCCGAGGCGGTGGGGCAGGCGGCGGGGGCGGCGGGTCCGGTGGCGGCGAAGCTCGTGGCGGGGGCGATTCTCGTGTCGGTGTTCTCCGCAATGAACGGGCTGACGATCACGACGCCCCGGATGTACTACCAGATGGCGCAGGACGGCTTGTTCTTCAGGAAGCTCGCGGAGGTGCATCCGCGATTTGGGACCCCGGCGCTGGCGGTGGTCGTCGGGAGTGTGTGGGCGATGGTGCTGGCGGCCTGGGGGACGTTCGAGTCGCTGCTCACGTACGTCGTGTTTGTCGGGTGGATTTTCTATGGGCTCGGAGCCGTGTGTGTGATAGTGGAAAGGCGCAGGCAGCAGACCGCAGTCCGTCCCTATTCAGTGCCGGGGTATCCGTGGACACCCCTGGCGTTTGTGATTGCGGCGGCGGCGATTGTGGGAAACACGATCGTGACTCAGCCGGGGCGGTCGGCGCTTGGCATTGCGGGCGTGCTCACGGGGGTGCCGGTGTATTGGTTGTGGAAGAGAGCGGCTTCGTAGGAGCCCGGCCGCATCACTGGACAGGGAATCCCCCACCGCGCAGTTTGCTCGTTATGAAGACTCTCGCCGCCGTCGCGCTCGCTCTTCTCGTTACTCCTCTCGCTCGCGCGCACGCTCAACTCCCTGCGCCCCCGGATTCTGAGTTGCCGACGGGCACGGCCGCGAAGTTCTGGTCCCACAGGAGTGGGAGTCATTGGATAAGCGGGAGTCTGTTGCGGTTCGCACCGGGGCAGGAAGAACAGCCCCGCTGCATTGGCATCATGTCCGACTCGCTTGGGGGGGCCGTGACACTCGCCAGCGTGGACAGTTTGCAGATCCTCAAGCAGGGGTCGAAGGACGGCGGCCCGGCATGGGTGGCCGTATCCCCGAACGCCATCCACGCACGAGAGCGAGGGTGCGACTGACATGGACACCCTCCTCCTCGATCTCCGCTACGCCATTCGTGCCTTGAAGCGCAGCCCCGGCTTCACGGCACTCGCGATCCTCACGCTGGGGCTTGGCATCGGCGCCGCGACCGCCGGATTCGGCTTGTTGAATCGCATCTTCCTTCGTCCGGTCCCCGGTGTCCGCGATCCAAGCAACGTCGGTTTCACGATGTTTTCCGAGCGCGGCGCACACGGGGACATGGCAGTGGGGATCACCGATGCCGACCGGGCCCACTTGATTCAAGCCACACCGACCGTGATCGAACTCGCTGGATGGCAGGGGCCAATGCGGCTCGGCATCGCGGCACCGGGAGCGATCCCGGCGCTGGCGGAGGGAGCGTTCGTAACGGGCGATTATTTGCACTTGCTCGGCGTCATTCCTGCCATGGGGCGCCTCATTGACTCGAGCGACGACCTTCGGCCCGCTGGCCTTCGGGTGGCTGTCATCAGTGATCGACTGTGGCGGGACTTGTATGGTGGTCGCCAGGACATCTTGGGTTCGCCCTTGCTCGTCAATGGCGTTCAGTTCAGCGTAGCAGGGGTCACACCCCCTGGCTTCCGAGGACCCGACCGTCTCGAGCTGACGGACTTCTGGATCCCTGGCAATACGTATTGGGACGTCCAGCACTTTGACTCTAAACAGCGGCCACGGGAGATCGACTACTACCGGAACATCGTCAGAATCCGTCCCCATAGCTCGTTCGACCTCGCGACGAGTCAGTTGCTCGGCGCTGTTCGGGCGCTCGCGACCGATACTAGCCGGTTTGACTCTACCCTGACGGCCCGTGTCGTTCCTGGGGCGGGCATTGAGAGGGCGAAGGACTCCCTCCGTCACCAGTTGTTCCTGATACTGGGCGTCTCCGGGCTTGTGCTCCTCGTTGCTTGTGCCAACGTGGCCAATCTCTTGCTCTTCCGGCGTGCACAACGCCGGGCCGATGTCGTGGTGCGCCTGTCTCTTGGGGCGGGCACGGGTCGCTTGGTCCGGCTCCTTCTTGCCGAGAGCGGGCTGATCGGCGCTATCGGCAGCCTGGTCGGTGTTGGCCTAGCCGCCCTCCTGATTGCGTCATTCGGCAAGGTCCGGATGCCGTGGCGCGCCGACCTTGGCGCCATTCCCTTCGATGTCCGAGTCGTCGCGTTTGCGGCGGGTAGCGGGATTCTGGCGTCGCTTCTCGCGGGTGTAATCCCCGCGCTGGTCGCCACGCGAGTGAATCTGGGCTCTGACCTCAAGGCGTCGGGTCCGAATCAGGCAGGGGGCGCTCCCCGCCTTCGTTTGAGTCTGGCGGTCCTGCAGGTATCGGTGTCGTTGGCTCTCGTTGCCGGTGCCTACCTGTTTGCCGACACCATTCGCAACTACGCGCAGCTGCCACTGGGATTCAATCCGGTTGGAGTGAGCGTTTTTCACGTGGACCCCAAGCGCATGGGTTATGACTCGCCGAGACAGAGGGCGTACTATCAGGTACTGATGGAGAAGGCCAGCGCCATCCCTGGCGTCACCCATGTTGGTCTGGTGGATGTGCCGCCGTTTGCGGGAATGTTTTCGTTTTCGGACATTGTGGCGGCCGGGGCTCCAGACGGGACCAAGCCTCTTGAAGCGACTGAATACAAGGTCTCCGGCACATACTTCACCACCCTGGGGATCCGGCTCGAACGAGGGCGGATATTCACTCAATCCGAGCTTTGGCCAGACACGCTCAATAGGGTGAGGCCTTTGATAGTGAGCGTGAGCCTTGCCCGAAAACTATTCGGCGATCGTGATCCGGTCGGCGCCCTGGTCGATCTGCCGGCGGGCAGGACCGCCGAGCGCGGGATCATCGTGGGAGTGGTCGCCGACACCAGAATAGATTTGACAGGTCCTATAGAACCCGCGTTCTATCAGCCGGTGGGACAGGGAAGGTTCGATTACTATAGTCCCGCGGTCTTGGTGCAATCATCATTGCCCGAGCGAATGCTCTCGAAGGAGTTCCAAAGCGCCGCGCGAACGGTTGATGGTTCGTTGCCTGTCGATTCGCGAGGCACTTTGGTCGACGCAGAGACCGCGTCCATTGCCAGCAAGGAGCTGTTGTTTCGGGTCGTGGGAATTCTGTCGGGACTGACACTCGTGCTGACAATTGTCGGCGTCTACGGCATCGTGGCTTACGGCGTCACCACCCGCACTCGTGAATTCGGCATCCGTACCGCCCTGGGCGCGGTGCCCGCGAACCTGGTCCGCGTGGCGCTCCGTCCCGCGCTCATCATCACAGCTGTTGGCACGCTCGCGGGGGTCGCGGGCTCCCTCTACCTCACCAAGTTCATCGCCGCTTCGCTCTACGGGGTCAGCCGTTTCGATCCGTTCGCCTTCGTGACTGCAGCGCTGATTCTGGCGGCGGCCGTCCTCCTCGCCAGCTGGCTTCCCGCTCGCCGTGCCGCGAAAATCGACCCCATGGTCGCACTGAGGTACGAATAGATGACCGCCACCCCTCGACGCCACTGGCTCGCCGACCTCCTCGTCAAACAGGGCTCACCCGACGCCGCCAACCTCGCCGTCTCGGACGATGCGACGCCCGAAGAGATCTGGAACGCGGCCGCCCAGATCGCGCGCATCACCCCCGACGAAGTCACTCGGCGCGTCGCGGCCGGCACGAAGTACGCGGTGGCCAACCTCGACCATCCCGAGTCGCGCGCCCAGATCCTCGTGCCGGAATCCCTCGCCCGCCGCCATCTGGTGTTTCCCATCCACGAGACCGACCGGAGTCTGGTGGTCGCGACCTGGAATCCCACGGACCTGGACGCCGAGCAGGCGCTCGGGTTCGCGGCGGGCCGCTCGATCACCTTCGAGATCGCGTCGCCCAAAGCGATCGCCCAGGCGATCGACGCGCACTACGCACCCGACGACGCGGTCAATCAACTTCTCGACCGGGCCGGCATCTCCGATGGCATCGACGTCACGGTCGTCGAAGAGCAGGCTCCGGAGACCGTCGCCGCACAGGACCTCGATGCCGCGCCCGTCGTCAAGCTCACCGGCATCATCCTGGCGGACGCGGTGAAGGCGGGAGTCAGCGACATCCACATGGAGCCGGGACGGGAGGGCGGCGTCGTCCGCTTCCGGATCGACGGCGTCTTGCGCGTCTACATGCGGATTCCCATGACTGCGCTCAATCGGGTGGTCTCACGCATCAAGGTGATGGGCAAGCTGGACATCGCGGATCGCCTGCGGCCGCAGGACGGACGCGCGCGGGTTCAGCTCGCCGGGAAGGTCGTGGACCTCCGCCTCTCCACCGTTCCCACGCGGGACGCCGAGAAGGCCGTGATCCGCATTCTCGATCCGAGCAACAGCAAGAAGCTCGAGGATCTCAACGTCTCCAAGGCCGAGCTCGAACGCTTCCGCCGGCTCCTGCTCAACCGGGATGGGATCGTGGTGGTCACCGGCCCAACCGGCTCCGGGAAGACCACGACGCTCTACGCCGCGCTTCGCGAGATCGCGACCGGCGAAGTGAACGTGATGACGGTCGAGGACCCGGTGGAGTACGAGCTCCCCGGGATGACGCAGATCCAGGTCGAACCGAAACGGAACGTCACGTTCGCGTCAGCCCTGCGGTCCATTCTGCGGCAAGACCCGAACGTCATCTTCGTCGGCGAGATCCGGGATCTCGAGACCGCCGAGATCGCGGTGCAGGCCGCGTACACCGGGCACTTGGTGCTGGCGACGATCCATGCGAACGACGCGGCGGGATCGGTCGACCGCTTCATCGACTTGGGGCTGGACCGTGCCAAGGTCACGGGGACCCTGCGCGGCGCATTGGCCCAGCGCCTGGTGCGGCGGTTGTGCCCCTCCTGCGCGCAGGCGGTGGACCGGTCGCTCACGCCGGCCGAGCAGAAGCTCGCCGAGCGCTACGGCGTGCGCCCCGTGAAACGGGCGGTCGGGTGCGATGCGTGCGCCCAGGCCGGGTATCGCGGGCGGATTACCGTGATGGAAGTCATGGTGGGGTCGAGCACGAACGGCATGCGGCCGATGCGCGACTCCGCGCTCGAGCGCGTGGCCGCTGGGGAGACTACCCTCGAGGAAGTGGAACGCGTGCTGGGTGGCGCGGGCGCCGGGGGCGAGACCGAAGCGGTAGCGACAGCCGCACCCGCGGCCGCGCACATCCTCGTGGTCGACGACGACAACGTGAACCGGATGATGGCCAAGGCGGTGCTGGAGAAGGGTGGGTTCCGAGTCTCCGAGGCGAAGGACGGCGTCGAGGCGCTCGAGCAGCTTCAGCACCTGGCCGACGTTCAGGTCATGGTGCTCGATCTCGACATGCCGCGCCTGGGTGGCGCCGAGGTGCTCGAGCGGGTGCGGCACGCGAAGGCCACCGCGGCGCTTCCCGTGATCGTGCTGACCGGCTCTGAGTCCGGGGATACCGAAGTCGAGATCATGGAGCGAGGGGCGGACGACTACGTGCGGAAGCCGATCGATGGGCCGCGATTCGTCGCGCGGGTAAAAGCGGCGCTGCGAAGGGCGGGGAGCTAAGGGACCGGCAACTACCGCAGGCTGCGGACCGCCGAGAAGGGTACCAGCCTGCGGTTCCGCTCATCCCAGAGCGTCAGCCGCACGCACCGGAAGCTGGCCCACAGCGTGAGCGTCGGGACCGCCGCCAACTCCGGATGGTCGGCCAGTACCCGCTCGAGCCGGTAGTTGGGGATGCGGGGATGCAGGTGATGAACGTGATGGATTCCGATGTTCCCCGTCGCCCACTGCAGGATCTTGGGGAGCCGGTAGTAGGAGCTTCCATGCAGCGCGGCGGCATCGTAGGACCACCGCTCGTTGCGCTCCCAGTAGGTCGGATCGAACTGGTGCTGCACGTAGAAGAGCCATACGCCCATGATGCAGGAGAGCGCCATCACCGGCACCTGCACCAGCGCGAACTCGCGGTACCCCACCAACGCCCCCGTCACCACGATCAGCACGGCGAGCCCGACGTCGGTCCAGAAGATGCTGCGGCGCTCGAGCCGCCAGCTCTTGGGCACCATCGTCGGCAGGCGGTGACGGATGAAGAAGTGAATGATGGCGCCCACGCCGAACAGCACGGCCGGGTGCCGGTACAGCCGGTACTTGAACCGGTCCCACTTGGAGCGGGCCAGGTACTCGTCCACCGTCAGCGTGTCGATGTCCCCGAAGCCCCGGTGCTCCAGGTTCCCGGACGTGGCATGGTGCATGGCGTGCGTCTTCTTCCAATAGTGATACGGCGTCAGCGTGAGCACGCCAAGGATCGACCCGACGGTGTCGGCGACCTTGGAGGAGCGGAAAAACGACGCGTGGCCGCAGTCGTGCTGAATGATGAACAGTCGCATCAGGAAGAACGCCGCGGGGGCCGCGAGCAGGAGGGTCAGCCAGTAGCCCACCGACAGACTGAAGTACATCAGCGCCCAGGTCCCCACGAAGAGCACGACGCCGGTCGTAAGCTGCCAGATGCTCTTGGCGTGGTCGGGGCCCTTGTAACGGGCCAGGCGGGCGGTCCAAGTCTCGAGTGACATTGCCATAGCCTAACGCTTCGGACCCCGAACGCAAAGGGCGGCATCACAGATCCGTGTATATTCGTCGCCCATGTCCTCCGTTTCGGCCACCGAAGCCCTCGACCGCCTGCGACAAGGGAATACCCGATTCGTCGCCGAGGCCACCGGCGGCGCGCCGCTCACCCACGACCGCCGTGCCGAGTTGGTCCGCGCGCAGAACCCCTTCGCCATCATCCTCGGCTGCTCGGACTCCCGCGCCCCCGCGGAGTTCGTGTTCGACCAGGGCCTGGGTGATCTCTTTGTGATCCGCGTCGCCGGCAACGTCGTCGCGCCATCCCTCGTCGGCTCCGTCGAGTTTGCGGCCGAGGCGTTCGGGACGAAGCTCGTCGTGGTGATGGGGCACACGCAGTGCGGCGCCATCCGGGCCACCCTCGAGCAGCTCCAGCGGAAGTCGGGACCGGTCTCGCCCAACCTGCAGGACATCGTGGACCGCGTGCGTCCCGCGGTCGAGAGCATCGTGCTCACGCGTCCCGACTTGGATGGCGTCGATCTCGCCCGGGAGGCGGTGCGCGCCAACATCCGCGCCTCCGTGGGGCAGCTGCGGCACGGATCGCGGCTCCTGGAGGGCCTGATCCAGAAAGAGGGACTGATGGTAGTCGGTGCGGAATACGCACTTGAAACGGGAGTAGTGGAGTTTTTCGCCTAGGCCCATAGGTTCCTTCCTCTATGGTGTCACCCCAACTGCCGGCCCGCATCGCCGGGCTCGCGACACTCACCCGGAACCTCGATTGGAGCTGGAGCCCGGACGCCCGGCAACTCCTCCGCTCCATCGATCAGACTCTGTGGCACCTCACCCGCCACAACCCGATCGAGCTGCTGCGACGAGTGGATCCGGCGCGCCTGGCCGCCTGCGCGGCGGACGCCGAATTCCTGAAGCGCTACGACAGCGCGATGGAGCAGGAGGCCCACCGGACCTCGGGGGAGGGCACGTGGTTCAAGCAGGAGCACCCTGAGCTGCCGGGACCCGTCGCGTATTTCTGCGCCGAGTTCGCCTTCCACAACTCCGTCCCCATCTACTCGGGCGGTCTGGGTATCCTCGCCGGTGACCACTGCAAGGCCGCGTCCGACCTGGGCGTGCCGCTCATCGGCGTCGGTCTCCTCTATACGCGCGGGTATTTCGACCAGCGGGTGCGGCTCGACGGCTGGCAGGAGGACGCGGACGAGCACTTCGATGCCTCGCTGACACCCCTCGAGCAGCTGCATGGCCCCGGTGGACAGCCCGCCCTCGCGACCCTCAAGCTGGAGGGCCGCGACGTCGCGCTCGGCGTCTGGCGGCTGATGGTCGGCCGCGTGCCGGTCTATCTCCTGGACACCGACATCGAGCCCAACACGCCCGCCGACCGCGAGCTCACCCATCGTCTCTACGTCGGCGAACAGCACAAGCGTCTGCATCAGGAATGGATCCTCGGCGTGGGCGGCGTGCGGGTGCTGCGCGCCCTGGGGATCAACCCCTCCGCGTGGCACTCGAACGAGGGGCACGCCGCGTTCATGCTCCTCGAACGCCTGCGCGAGCTGACGACCGACGGCGTTTCTCTCGCCGACGCGACGAGGCAGGTCCGCTCGAACAGTATTTTCACGACCCACACCCCCGTGCCCGCTGGTCACGATGCATTCTCGTCGGCGGACGTCGAGGCGAACGCCGGACCGATCTGGGAGGAGATGGGCCTCACACGGGAGACGGTGCTGGGTCTGGGACATCATCCGGTCCACGACCATGGCCTGTTCCACATGGCGGTGCTCGCGCTCCGGCTGTCAGGCCGCGTCAACGCGGTGTCACGACGCCACGGCGAAGTGTCCCGCGGATTGTGGAAGGACCTGTGGCCCGACCGTGACGTGGCGCAGGTACCTATCACGCATGTGACCAACGGCGTGCATCTCGAGACCTGGATGGCCGGTCAGATCGGCGCTTTGCTCAACCAGCACCTGAAACGCGGATGGTACGACCGCTCGGGTGAGGGATCGTGGGATGCAGTGCTGACGCTGAACGACGCCGCGCTCTGGAATGCCCACGTCGACTTGAAAATCAATCTGCTTTCGACCATCCGCGAAAGCGCGCGCCGGCGCTGGGTGGAGCAGTGGAAGGGGGAAGGCCAGCACCTGGTGGGCGCCGGAATCCTGCTGGAAGAGCGCGCGCTCACTATCGGGTTTGCCCGCCGGTTCGCGACCTACAAGCGCGCCGACCTGCTCTTCCACGACCTCGACCGCCTGCACCGGCTCCTGGTCAATCCCTGGCAGCCCGTCCAGCTGGTGTTCTCCGGCAAGGCGCACCCGGCCGACGAGCCAGGGAAGAGAATCCTGCAACGGGTCTACAACCTGACCCGGGATCCCCGGTTCGAGGGCCGGATCGCCTTCATCGAGGATTACGAGATGCATCTGGCGCACCGGCTGGTGCAGGGCGTGGACCTCTGGCTGAACCTCCCGCGCGTTCCGTTGGAGGCGTCGGGGACCAGCG
>DATBBZ010000030.1:0-16523 GCA_036270745.1 Gemmatimonadales bacterium
CCGCGGCCGTGCGTGAGCGAGTGGAGCGTCGTCGCGTACTTGTCCAGCTCCGCCTCGGGCACATGCGCCTTCACCCGCGTCAGCCGCCCATCGGGCTCACTGCCCAGGATGTGTCCCCGCCGGGACGAGAGATCCCCCATCACAGCCCCCAGCGCGTCGTCGGGCGTCCAGACCGAGAGATCGACGATCGGCTCGAGCAGGGCCGGCTTGCAGTTGGGGCTCACGTTCCTGAAGGCCATGATCCCGGCCATCTTGAACGACATTTCGTTCGAGTCCACGTCGTGATACGAGCCGTCGTAGAGCTCGATCTTGAAGTCCACCACCGGAAACCCGGCAATGGGCCCCCGGGCCGCCGCCTCCTGAACTCCCCGCTCCACCGCCGGGATATACTGGCGGGGAATGACGCCCCCAACGATGTGGTCTTCGAACACCACGCCGGTGCCGCGGGGCAACGGCGCCAGGCGGATCCAGCAATCTCCGTACTGCCCCCGCCCACCCGACTGCTTCTTGTGCTTCCCCTGTCCCTCGGCCTTGCCTCGCAGCGTCTCCCGGTAGGCCACCTTGGGTTTGGTGAGCAGGGCGTGCACTCCGAATTTCCGGGCCAGCCGGCCCACGACGATCTCGATATGGCGCTCGCCCAGACCGCGAATCAGGGTCTGGCCCAGTTCGCCGTTGTACTCGTGCTGGAAGGTCGGGTCCTCTTCGTGGAGCTTGTGGAGCCCCATCGAGAGCTTGTCCTCCTCGCCCCGCTGCTTGACCTCTATACCTGAGGCGACGATCGCCTCCGGGAACGGGATCTTCGGCAGGACGATCGGATGTTCCTTGGTGGAGAGGGAATCGTTCGTATGCGTGTCGCGCAGCTTGGCGACGCACCCGATGTCCCCGGCATGGAGCTCCTGGACCTCGGTCCGGTCCTTCCCCACCGACACACAGAGGTGGTTGAGCTTTTCGACGGCCTGCCGGGGCGCGTTGTAGACGTCCTGACCGTTCTTGACCGACCCGGAGACGATCCGGAAGTACGAGACGTCGCCGACATGGGGCTCGGAAATGGTCTTGAAGACCCGCGCCACGAGGTGCCCCTGGTCGGTGGGCACGCAGCTCACCTTCTGCGCGTTGCCCCAGACCTGACCTTCGACTTCAGGCATGTCCTTCGGTGAGGGCAGCAGCTCGACCATCTTGCTGAGCAGGGCTTTCGTGCCGTAGGTCAGCTCGGCGGCCCCGCAGAAGAGCGGGAACAGCTCGCCCCGCGCCATGCCGGCCTTCATCGCCTTGATCGCCTCGTCCCGGCCGATCTCCTCGCCGCCCAGGTAGCGCTCGAGCAGCGTGTCGTCCGTGGCGGCGATGCTCTCGATCAGGGCTTCGGAATACTTCGTGAAGCGATCCTGGTATTCGGGAGGGACGTCCACCTCTTCGTACTCGCCCGCCTTCGTCCCCTTCTTGTACATGTGGCACTTCTTCGAGAACAGGTTGATGATCCCGTGGAACTGGGGGCCTTCGCCCACCGGAATCTCCACCGGGATCACCTTCGCGGTCAGCCGCTCCTTGACCTGATTGAAGACTTTCTCGAAGTCGGCGTGCTCCTTGTCCATCATCGACACGAACAGGAGCCGCGGCAGCCCGCGCTCCTCGCAGTACTCCCAGACCTTCTCGGTGCCGACCTCTACCCCCGCCGAGCCCGCCAGCACCACCACCGCGCCGTCCGCGGCCCAGACGCCGGCGAGGGCATCGCCGGTGAAGTCCAGATATCCGGGGGTGTCGATGAGGTTGATCTTGGCGTCCATCCACTCGGCCACGGCCAGGGCCAGGTTGATGGAATACTTGTGCTGGATTTCATCGGGGGTGTAATCGGTGAGGGCGGTGCCGTCCTTCACGGACCCGTGCCGCTTGCTCGTTCCGGCCACGAACGCGAGCGCGTCGACCAGGGAGGTCTTGCCGCTCGCGCCGTGGCCCACTACGGCCACGTTGCGGATGTCCTCCGTCTTGTACACGCGCATGCGTCTGCCTCCTAGGGCGTGTTTCCGCGAATATGTTCACGCCTCAGGCCGTCGGCTAGGCGCGGAAACCCCAGGGTTCGCAACGCTTTGACTGGCGGCTTAACACGTCTCGGAGTTGGACGTCGAAGAGACGAGTACCCACCCACGGAGAGGTTATGCGCATCACCATGATGATCGTCGCCGCGCTCGCGTTGGCAACGCCCTCGCCTGCGGTGAGTCAAGCCCGGCCGAGTCCGTCCGCGCCGCCTGCGGTCAGCACCCAGCAGCATCCGAGGGCCTTTCGTCACCGGCGCCGCGAGATGCGGCGGATGAGGATGCACCGCCGCGAGCGGATCGGTCGTCGCCGCGGAGTACGGCGGCACCGGAACCGGGTCGCGATCTAGTCGGCCGGCGGGACCACCTGGTCGGCGACGCGTGCATTGACCACCGTCGCCACCAGGATGATCCCGCCTCCCACCAACGACCACACCCCGGGCACCTCACGCACCAGCAGGAAAGCCCACACCGGGCTCACCACCGGCTCCACCAGCAACAAGAGCGACACCTCGAGCGCCGGCACGTGCGGCAGACCCTTTGAGATCAGAACGTACCCGAGCGCGAGCTGGAAAATGCCGAGATAGAGGAGGATGCCGGCCTGGCCGCCGTCCAATCCGGCGAGGACGGGCCCGAGGGGCAGACAGAACACGAACGACAGCAGATTGCCTACGGCCGCCGAAGCCGCCACGGCGGCGGGCGCGTCGCTCCCCCGGCCAATCCAGCGTGAGCCGATGATCGCGAGGGCCCAGGTGAGGGCCGAAACCAGGGCGATCAGATCCCCCGCGACCGGATCGTGAGAAACGCGACCCGGCCGGTCTACGCCGACGAAGAACAACGCCATCCCCACCGCCATCGCGGCCATCACCCCGAGATCACGGCGGCGCGCCCGTTCACCGACCAGGACCGGCGCGAGGAGCAGAATGAACAAGGGGCTCGTAGACTGCAGGAAAATGGCGCTGGCCGCGGTCGTCAGGCGGTTGGCCAGTGCGAACGTGATGGTCGCGCCGGCGAAGGCACTGCCCACGAGGAACGTGCGCCAGGTCCACCCCCGGCGCGCCTCGGGGAGCATCACCAGCAAGGCGACGCCCGCCACGAGGCCGCGGAGTCCCGCCACCTGCCAGACGTCGAGTGTGAGATACTTGATCGCCGCACCCGACGTCGAGAACAGCACGGCGGCGGCGAGGATCTTGAAGCGCGGGTTCACGGCCCGAAGTATAATTGCCGTCTCATGCCCGGCCCCCAGCAGGTCCAGGTTTTCGGCGTGAAGAAGAGCTCCGACACCCGCGCCGCCCTCCGCTTCTTCGCCGAGCGGAGAATCAAGACGCACTTCGTGGACCTGAACGAACGACCGGCGTCCCTGGGTGAGCTGCGGCGCTTTGCGCAGAAGTTCGGGACCGTCCAGCTCGTGGACCGGGACTCCCGGCGCTACGCGGAGCTGGGGCTCTCTTCGGCCCGCTTGTCGGACGAGCGCTGGCTCGAGAAACTGTCGTTGGAGCCCTTGCTCCTGAAGCTGCCTCTGGTACGGAACGAAAACCGTGTCACCGTCGGCCTGGCCGACGCGACCTGGAAGGAGTGGTGCGCGGCGTGAGGACGAAGATTCCGGTGGTCCTGGCCTTCTCTCTCTTGACGGGGTGTGCCGTGGCGACTGGATTGCCGTCGACCCAGGCGAGCGCGATCGACGCGCTGTTCCGTGACTACACGGGACCGGTCCCCGGGGCGAGCGTCATCGTGATCCGGGATGGCCGGGTGCTCTTCGAACGCGCCTACGGCCTCGCCAACCTTTCCCCCGCTACACCCGCCACCCCCGGCACCGATTACCGGCTCGCTTCCCTGACCAAGGAATTCACCGCGTTTTCCGTCATGCTGCTGGCGCGAGACGGCAAGCTCCGGTACGACGAGCCCATCAGCTATCTGCTCCCCGGCCTGCCGCCGCACCTCAAGCCCCTGACGGTCCGCCAGCTCCTGACCCACACGTCCGGGATCTGGGACTACGAAGACCTGATCCCTGACACCCAGACTACGCAAGTGTCGGACGCGGACGTGCTGGCGCTGATTCAGAAGAAGGACACACTCTACTTCCAGCCCGGGACCAAGTTCCAGTACAGCAATACGGCCTACGTTCTGCTGGGGCTCATCGTCGAGCGGACCTCGGGAATGCCGTTCGCGAAGTTCCTCACGGAGCGCGTCTTCAAGCCGGCGGGGATGACCAGCACATTGTTGTTCGAGCACGGTGGGCCGGCGGTGCCCGCGCGCGCCTACGGCTACACGCCGGACTCGGGAGCGCCCACGTTCAAACCGACCGATCAGAGCGTCACGAGCGCAACCCGGGGTGATGGGGGCATCTATTCCACGGTGCCGGACCTGGCGAAGTGGTCGGAGGCGCTCCTCACGGACCGGTTGCTCGAGCGCAACCGCCTGGCCGAGGGGTTCACGACGGGCGTGCTCACCGACGGGACGAAAACCGGATACGGGTTCGGCTGGTACGTGGATACGTTTCGGGGAGCGCGCCGGCTCTGGCACCACGGGGAGACCAGCGGGTTCCGCAACACCATCGTCCGGTTCCCCGATCTTCATGCCGCCATCGTGGTGCTGAGCAACCGCAATGGTGGCGACACGGGCAAGATCGCGGACCAGATCGCCGACCTGGTCTTCTTCCCCAAGGGAGCGAAATGATCGACATCCCCCGTCCGGAAGCACGTGAGTTCAATCCCTATTACGCGAAGTACATCGCGCTCGTCCCCGACGGCAATCTGATCGAGATCATGACCCGTCAGGGCATGGAGTTCGGTGGGCTCGTGAAATCGATCCCCGAGGGCCGGGCCTCGTTCCGTTACGAGCCCGCGAAATGGAGCGTGGCCCAGCTCGTGGGGCACGTGAACGACGCCGAACGGATCTTCACCTACCGGGCGCTGTGTTTCTCCCGGGGCGAGAAGGCCCCGTTGCCGAGCTTCGATGAGAACGCGTACGCGGCCGCCTCGGCTGCCGAACAGCGGCACATCTCCGAGATCGGCGCGGAGTTTGAGGCCATCCGCCGCGCGACGCTGGCGCTGCTCGGCGGTATGACGGAATCCATGCTTACGATGAGCGGCATCGCCTCGGAGAATCCGGTCACGGTACGGGCCATCGCATACATCGTCGCCGGACATTGCTTCCACCATGCCGCAATCTTGAAGGAGCGCTATCTCTAGGCAGTCCAAGTAGAAACAGGCCTTTGAGTTAACGGAGACGCCGGTGTAGCGTCTCATGGGTCCCAATGCGCCGCACTCTGTTCGTCCCCGCCCTGCTCCTGGTTCCCGGTCTCCTCGGGGCCCAGATGGCGTCAGCCCCCTCAGGCGTCGCACCGCGCGACTCCGCGCTCCATGCCCTGAACCGGCTCGCCTACGGCCCCCGCCCCGGTGATGTGACCCGCGTCGCGCAGCTGGGCGTGATGAAGTGGATCGACCTCCAGCTGGATCCGAAGCACATCCCGGACGACTCACTGCGAGAGATCGAGGCGGGCTACCAGATCCTGCACGAAAGCTCGTACGACTTGATCGGGTTGCTGGAGGATGCGCGCAAGGCGCGGCAGGAACGGCTCAAGAAAGACCCGGCGGCGGCCGACCAGCCGGCCGATCAGCCACCGAAGCTGCGGCGCCTGGTGGGTGAATTCCCCGAGCTCGCCGTCGTGCGGGCAGCTTATTCGCAACGACAGCTTCAGGAAGTGATGGTCGACTTTTGGACCAATCACTTCAACGTCTTCGCCGGGAAGGGCATCGACCGCGCCCTCCTCCCCGACTACATCGAGCACGTGATCAGGCCCAATGCGCTGGGCAACTTCACGGATTTGCTCATCGCCACTGCCCAGAGCCCGGCCATGCTCTTCTATCTGGACAACTGGGAGAGTGTAGTGCCTGGAGCGGTTCCGCCTCAGTTCGCCCGCGCTGAGATGCGGGCGCGCTTCGGCAGGGGCAATCCCATGCGGCTCGACTCGGCCAAGCAGCGCCTGCCCAAAGGCATCAACGAGAATTACGGCCGGGAGCTGATGGAGCTCCACACGCTGGGTGTCGACGGCGGGTATACCCAGGCCGACGTGATCGCCGCGGCCCGCACCCTCACCGGCTGGAGCATCGACCGGCCCCGGCAGGATCCCCGGTTCGTCTTCAACGATTGGGCGCACGACTACGGGGCGAAGACCGTCCTGGGCGTGTCCTTCCCGGCCGGTCGCGGACAGGACGAAGGGATGAGGCTGCTGAAGATGCTGGCGATGCACCCGGCCACCATGCATCACGTCTCCTGGGAGCTCTGCCAGCGCTTCGTCGCGGATGAGCCCCCGGATGGCTGCGTGGATGACGCAGTGACGGCATGGAAGAAGACGAACGGCGACATCCGCGCGGTGCTCACGGCCATCTTCCATGGTCCCGACTTCTGGGCCCAGTCCAATTTTTCCGGAAAGGTGAAGACGCCGCTCGAGTTCGTCGCGAGTGCCCTCCGGGCCTCGGGCGCCGAGCCCGACACCACGTTCCGGCTGGCCCAGGTGATCGCCCGCCTCGGCGAGCCTCTCTACCAGCACGTGGCGCCCGACGGGTATCACGAGACCCAGGACGAGTGGGTCAATAGCGGAGCCCTGCTCGACCGGATGAACGTCGCCGTCGGCCTCGCATCCGGAAAAATGCCCGGAGCGTGGGTCGACCTCGATCGCGTCGTGCCCCCCGTGGCGGATCACGACTCGCTGGTGTCTACCATCGACCGCCAGCTCCTCGGCGGGGCGATGACTCCGCACACGCGGCAGGTAATTCTCGATCAGATCAAAGACATCACGGACGCGAACGCCGCCCGGAACTTCGCGGTCGGGCTGGCGCTGGGTGGGCCGGACTTTCAAAGACAGTGATTAGACGGTTAGACGGCTAGTGCTGAAATGGAGAATCCGATGATCACCAGGCGTGGGTTTGTACGAGCAGGTGGGGTCGCGCTTTTCAGCGTAGGTCTCGATCCACTTTTTCTGGATCGTGCTGCGTATGCACTTACTAACCGTCTAGCCGTCTTACCGTCTAACCGTCTTCAGTCTCACCGTCCCATCCTCGTCTGCCTCTTCCAACGGGGCGCCGTCGACGGGCTGAACATGGTCGTCCCGCATGGCGACCGGATCTACTACGAGGAACGTCCGCGTATCGGCGTGCCGGCGACCGACGTGGTGGACTTGGACGGCTACTTCGGTCTCCACCCTTCGCTCGCGGCGCTCAAGCCCTGGTGGGACAACAAGAGCCTCGCCGCCATTCACGCGATCGGCTCGGCGGATACCACCCGCTCGCACTTCGATGCCCAGGACTACATGGAATCGGGGACGCCCGGCGTGAAGATCACGTCGGACGGCTGGCTCAATCGCTACTGCCAACACGACCGCGAGCACCAGAGCTCGGCCTTCCGGTCCGTCGCCTTCGGCCCTCAGCTGCCGCGGATTCTCTCGGGTTCTGCACCGGCACTCGCCATCGGCGACCTCAAGACCTTCGGCCTCCGAGTGCCGCAGAACGCTCAGGGAGACCGGGTCACCCGCGCCTTCGAAGCCCTCTATCAGGGCTCGGCCACCGGACTTCTGGCCTCTTCGTCGGAAGAAGGCTTCGAGGCGGCGCGGCAGCTCAAGGCTGCGGACCCCACCCAGTATCAGCCGGAGCACGGCGCCGCGTATCCGAACGGGAAGCTGGGGCGTTCCCTGCTCGAGATCGCCCAGTTGATCAAGGCGGATATCGGACTCCAGATCGCCTTCGCGGACGCCACCGGCTGGGACACCCACGTCAATCAGGGGGCCAGCGAGGGGCAGCTCTCGGCCCGGCTCAAGGAGCTTGGTGACGGCCTGGCGGCCTTCGCGACCGACCTCGGTGACCGCATGCACAACATCGTGGTGCTCACCATGTCCGAGTTTGGCCGCACCATCCACGAGAACGGCAACAGCGGCACCGACCATGGCCACGCCACCGCCATGTTCGTCCTCGGCGGTCCGGTGAATGGCGGCAAAGTGCGAGGGGTTTGGCCCGGCCTGGCGCCCGAACAACGGTACGAGGGAAGGGATGTCGCGGTCACCACGGACTTCCGGGATCTCTTCGCCGAGGTGCTGGCCCGGCACCTCGGAAGCGCCGATGTGACGTCGGTCTTCCCCGGCTACGCCGTCGATCCGAGCAGGTATATCGGAGCGATCAAGGCCTAATCTCTTTGCTCGACGCCTTTGCCTAACGTACTTTGTTGTTCTGTGAGCGACCCCATCGCCACACTGTTGGCCGCCGCCGAGCGGGCTGAAGGGGTTCCCGCATTCTGGAAGGCGACAGTTCAGTCCCTCGAGACTGAGCTCAAGGCGCCCGCACGCCTGACTTACCGGGGTCTGAACGACAGCGGGGAGGTAACCGCGGGGGCGTTCACGACCGGTGCCGCCTCAGTGGCCATCACCGACGCCGATGGCCGCCGGGTCGAGGCCTTCGCGGGCCGTCCCCTCGCCGAAGCCGACGTCACCCTGGTCCACAACATCCTCATCAACGCCAATCACCTGGCGGTGATGGTCGGGAAGCGGATCTCACTGGAGCGCGAGCGACGGCTCGGCACCTTCATCGTCGAGCTGTCCCGCTGGCTCTTCGCCGCGCCCGAAACCGAGTTGCTGCTCCGGTACACCATGCAGGGTGTGACGTCGCTGATCGACGCCCAGGGCGGCTACGTAGCCCTCCGGGAGGCCCCCGGCCACACCGCCCCGGACGCCGTCACGGTGGTCACCGCCATCGGCATGGCGCACGACTTCGAAGGCCGCGTCCTGACCCTCGAGCACAGTACGACCGGCCGGGTGGTGCGGACCGGAGAGGCCGTGATCACCTCGGATGCGTCGACGGAACCCGACTCGAGTCCGCCGGACTGGACCAACGCGGACCGCGTCCGGTCCGCCCTGATCGCGCCCCTTCATACATCGAGCGGCGTGGTCGGCGCCATCGGCGTCATCCGGTTCCGCGGCGCCGACGGTGAGCGCGACCCGCACCCCTTCACCATCACCGATCTCCACTACTTCACTGCCGTCGCCGCGCAGATCGCGGGCGGGCTGGAGCTCTCGCAGGCGGTGGCGGCGGCCCGGGCCGCGGCCAACCGGGCCGGTGCCATGGTGAACGCCAGCCCGCTCCCCCTCGCCCTGGTGGACCCGCAGGGCCGCGTGCAGCAGCTCAATGAAGCCGGGCGCGCCGTCTTCGGCCTGACCTCCGACGCGGCGGCCATCGGAAAGCACCTCGACGGACTGGGGCTCTCCACCAGCGAGCTGCCCCTGCATTCGATTCTCGCGGGACGCCGCGATGGCGATCCCTGGAATGGCCGGGTCGTGGTCACGCAGCCGGGCGGTGACCGCCGTCTCTGCGATTGCACCATCACCAACCTCACCGGACTCGGCTCCCCGCACCTCCTGGTGGCGCTCTACGACCGCACCGACGAGCTGCGCACCCAGCGTGAGCTCATCGCCCGCGAAAAGCTGGCGACGGTCGGCGAGATCGCGGGCGGCGTGGCCCACGAGGTGAACAACCCCCTCGCCGCCATCCGGATGGAAGCGGAGCTCCTGGGGCGCGGCAGTTCGGACCCCGAGGTCGGCGCCGCCGCGTCCACCATCGTCCGCGAAGTGGACCGCGCGGCGCGCATCGTCCGCTCGCTCTTGCGCCTGGCCCGGCGCGCGGACTCGACGCCCGTGCGCGTCAACATCAATGAGCTGATCAGGGACGTCGCGGAGATCCGCCAGCGCGTGCTCCGGGCGGAGAACATCGAGGTGGCCACCGTGCTCGAGCCCGACTCCCCCGTGGTTCTGGGCCTGGGCCAGGAGCTCCAGCAGGTCGTCATCAACCTCGTCACCAACGCCGAGTACTCGGCGCGGAGCGGGTCACGCTCGCCGGCGATGGTGCGGGTGTCGTCGCAGGAACGCGGTGGGTGGGTGCGGTTGACCGTGGATGACTCGGGCCCGGGCGTGGCCCCCGCCATCAGGCACCGGATCTTCGACCCGTTCTTCACGACCAAGGGCCCCGACGAAGGGTCGGGACTCGGTCTCTCGATTTGTCAGCGGGTGGTCGCCGAAGTCGGCGGGAAGATCTGGCTCGAAGAGTCCGATCTGGGGGGCGCGCGGTTTGTCGTCGAGCTTCCCGCGGCCCCGGAGAGTCCTGCTACGATGTAACGGGAATGCGCTTGCGGTACATCCCCAGCGCGAACAGTCCGATCAGGCCGAGCGCGACGCACAGGGCGCCGAGTCGCCAGTCGGCGTCGAACTTCCAGAATCCGCGGGTCCAGAAGACATACCCACCCACCAGGTAGAGCAGGCTCGCCGCGAAGCCGAGCGGGACGACTTCGCTCCGGCCCATGAGGATGCCGAAGACATAGCCGATGCTAAAGCCGGACCAGATGAGGAGTGGGATCCCCCCGGTCAGGATGTGGCCGGGGTCGATCAGGTTCAGGCCGCCCGCGAAGCCGCAGAAAAGGCCGACTACGGTGTAACTGGCCAGGTGCAGGGCGAGGGGCAGCGGGACGCTATGGCGATCGAAGCTCATGGATACGTGGGGTTGGTGGACGGCGTAAGATACATACGATGCTGGTGACTCGCACCTACCTCGAGCTCCTCACCCCTCAAGGCTTCCGGCCCGCGTTCGGGAGCTTCCCCGACGTCAGCCTGGAACGGGTGCTCCATCCGCTGCCACGGTTGTATCGCGAGTGCTACCGCGCCGTAGGCGAAGCCTACCACTGGCGGGACCGGTGGGACTGGACCGACGCCGAGATCAGCGCCCATCTCGCGCAGCCGGACATCACACTGCACGTCGCCAACCGCGGGCAGGCCCTGGCCGGTTGGCACGAGCTGCGCCGCGTGCCGTCGGACGGGTCCGTCGAGGTCGCGTACTTCGGCATCGTTCCCTCGGAGTTCGGAAAAGGCCTCGGCAAGCATCTCCTTTCTTGCGCGGTCTCGGACGCGTGGGCCATGACGCCGGAACGCGTTTGGTTGCACACCTGCACGCTCGATCACCCGAACGCGGTGCCCAACTACAAAGCCCGCGGCTTCGTGCCTTATCGCACCGAAACGTACGAGGTAGATTGACCTTATGATCCTCTCCCGCAAAGCCAAGCTGATCATCGCAGGCGTCGTTGCGCTCCCGATACTCATTTTCGCTTTCTTCACCTGGTCGTCGCTGGCGTGGGTGTACTCCGAAGGGGACCGGGCGGGGTATGTGCAGAAGTTCTCGAAGATGGGCTGGATCTGTAAGACGTGGGAGGGCGAACTGTCGATGGTGGCGGTGCCGGGATCCACGCCTGAGAAGTTCTACTTCACGGTCAAGAACGACTCCGTGGCCGGATTGATCAACAGCTCCCTGGGCAAGCGGGTCGCCATCCACTACCAGCAGCACAAGGGCGTTCCCACGTCCTGTTTCGGTCTCACGGAGTACTACGTAACGAACGTACGGACGGTCGAATGAGCCAGGCGAACTCTTTCGGAAGCCGCACCACCCTGTCGGTGGGCGGGAAGCGTTTCACCATCCACAAGCTCGAGGCGCTGGAGCAGAAGGGCCTGCCGGTCTCCCGGCTCCCCTACTCGCTCAAGATCCTCCTCGAGAACCTGCTCCGTCTGGAAGATGGCCGGACGGTCCGGTCCCAGGACGTCGAAAAGCTCACCAAGTGGGACCCGGCGGCCATCCCGGACGAAGAGATCGCCTTCATGCCCGCGCGGGTACTGCTCCAGGATTTCACCGGCGTTCCCGCGGTGGTCGATCTGGCCGCCATGCGCGATGCCATGTCCCGGATGGGCGGCGACCCCAAGAAGATCAATCCCCTGCTCCCCGCCGAGCTCGTGATCGACCACTCCGTGATCGTCGATCAATTCGGAACCCCGACCGCCTTCCAGGCCAATGCCGAGCTCGAGTTCCAGCGGAACCGGGAGCGCTATGCCCTGCTCCGGTGGGCGCAGAAGACGTTCCGCGGCTTCCGCGTGGTACCTCCCGACACCGGCATCGTCCATCAGGTGAACCTCGAATACCTGGCCCGCGTGGTCTTTACCGGGGACGGTGCCGAACCGCTCGCCTACCCGGACACGGTGGTCGGCACCGATTCCCATACCACCATGATCAACGGACTCGGCGTGCTGGGGTGGGGCGTCGGTGGCATCGAGGCCGAGGCCGCGATGCTGGGCCAACCCATCTCGATGCTGATCCCGCAGGTCGTGGGGTTCCGGCTCGCCGGAAGACTGCGCGAGGGCACGACGGCGACGGACCTCGTGCTCACGGTCACCGAGATGCTCCGGAAGAAGGGCGTGGTCGGGAAATTCGTGGAGTTCTACGGCCCGGGCGTCGCGAACCTGCCGCTCGCCGACCGCGCCACCATCGGCAACATGGCGCCCGAGTACGGCGCCACCTGCGGCATCTTCCCCGTGGACGCCGAGACCCTCCGCTACCTCGCGTTCACGGGGCGGTCGAAGGACCAGGTCGCTCTCGTCGAGGCGTACACCAAGGAACAGGGCCTCTTTCTCACGCCCAATTCCGCGGAGCCGATGTTCTCCGACACCCTGTCGCTCGATCTGGCGACCGTGGAGCCGAGTCTCGCGGGGCCGCGGCGTCCGCAGGACCGGGTCGCGCTGCATGCGGTGGCCAAGGGATTCGCGGCCGCCCTGCCTTCACTGGAAAAGCCGGCGACGGCTCCGGCGCCGACAGGCCGCTGGGAAGGCGAAGGAGGCGGGACCGCGGTCGCGACACCGCCCGCCCGCAAGTCGCACGTCGACCTCACCATCAACGGGGAGTCCTGTCAGCTCCGGCATGGTTCGGTGGTCATCGCGGCCATCACGAGCTGCACGAATACGTCGAATCCGTCGGTGATGGTGGCGGCGGGTCTGCTCGCCAGGAAGGCCGTCGAAAAGGGTCTCAATACCCGCGCCTGGGTGAAGACCAGTCTCGCCCCCGGCTCCAAGGTCGTCACCGACTACCTGGACCAGGCGGGCCTCACACCCTTCCTCGATAAGTTGCGCTTCAACCTGGTGGGCTACGGCTGCACCACGTGCATCGGCAATTCGGGTCCCCTGCCCGAAGAGGTGACGGCGGCGATCACCGAAGGTGAGCTCGTGACCTGTGCCGTGCTCTCAGGCAACCGGAACTTCGAAGGGCGGATTCAGCAGGAGGTCCGCGCGAATTATCTGGCGTCTCCTCCTCTCGTCGTGGCGTACGCGCTGGCCGGCCGGATCGACTTCGATTTCGAGAAAGACCCCCTCGGCAAGGGCAAGGACGGGAAGCCCGTCTTCCTGAAGGACCTCTGGCCGAGCGCCCAGGAAGTGGATGAGGTGGTGCGGACGGCGGTGCAGTCGTCGATGTTCCACAAGGAGTACAGCGAGGTGTTCGCCGGAGACGCGCGATGGCAGGGACTGCCCGTGCCCGACGGCGAGCGGTTCGCGTGGGAGAAGGACTCGACCTACATCCGGCAGGCGCCGTATTTCGACGGGATGCCGCCTCAGCCCGGCCCCATCACGGACATCAAGAACGCCCGCGTGCTGGCCGTGCTCGCGGACAGCATTACCACCGACCACATCTCGCCGGCGGGTTCGATCCGGAAGACCAGTCCCGCCGGGCAGTACTTGATCGCCCACGGCGTCCAGCCCGCGGACTTCAATTCCTACGGAGCGCGGCGGGGCAACCACGAGGTGATGGTTCGCGGCACCTTCGCGAACGTGCGGCTCAAGAACAAGCTGGCGCCGGAGACCGAAGGGCCCTTCACCGTTCACCTGCCCGACGGCGCACCGATGTCGATCTACGACGCGTCCCTCAAGTATCAGGGGGAGAAGACGCCGCTCCTGGTCCTGGCCGGCAAGGAGTACGGCTCGGGCTCGTCACGGGACTGGGCGGCCAAGGGTCCGCGTCTCCTGGGCGTGCGGGTGGTGATCGCCCAGAGCTACGAGCGGATTCACCGGTCGAACCTGGTGGGCATGGGGATCCTTCCCCTCCAGTTCGCGACCGGCGAAGGGATGGAGTCACTCGGACTCACCGGGAAAGAGACTTTCGACTTCGTCGGACTCACCGACGTGCTTGTCGAGGGATTCCCGAAGGGGAAGACCCTGAATGTGACTGCCAGGGGTGACGGCGGATCCACGTCCTTCAAGGCGACGGTGCGCATCGATACTCCGCAGGAGCTCCAGTATTACCGGCATGGCGGCATTCTCGAATACGTGCTGCGGCAGCTGGCGGCGAAGTAACGGCCCGCCGCGACGAAACGACGGCGGCCGTCGGTCGGCGACGTGGGGCCTTTCGGACTGATTCTGGACCCCCCGTCCTGCCAGGGGGGTCGTAGGGTTTCACTCGACCCGAGTGGAGCAACCCTGTCATGCGCACGCTGCAGCTGCTGAGCGTCGGATCGTTGGTGCTCGTGCTTCCGGTCTCGCTCCTCGCCCAGGGCTCGGCGACTCTCGCCGAGCACCGGTTCGACGCCGATCTGCAGCACTCGAGCATCGAGTTCACCGCGAGAATATTGAGAATCGTGAAGGTGCGGGGCCGGTTCCACGACTGGTCGGCAACCGTCGTCTACGACCCGGAGCGGCCGGAACGCTCGTCGGTCACGGCGGTGATCGCCACGAAGAGCATCGACACCGACATGTCGTTCCGGGATGACCACGTCAGGAGCCCGGATTTTCTGGACGTCGCTACCTACCCGACGATCGTCTTTCAGAGCGATTCGGTAGTCCCCACCGCGTCCGGTGTGCTCCGGACTGTTGGACACCTCTCGATGCACGGCGTGACCCGCAAGGTGGTCATCCCCTTCACGCTCGTCCTCGCTCCGGCGACCGACACGTCGTCAGGATCCGCCCGGGTGGCGTTCGAAGGGGCGATCAGGTTGAGTCGAGCGGATTTTGGCATTGCGGGGACCAACAAGTTCAATCCGAGCTACGACCCGGCGACCAACCTCCTGGCGGATTCGGTGGACGTGTCACTCGAGATGCTGGCGATCCGGGAGGGGTACCTGCAGGGCGGGTACTCTCCTGGTCCGCCCCCCCCCATTGCGGACCGCGTCTGGTCTTCGATCAACATGGCGGGCGTGGACTCCGCCCTGGCGCTCTACCGCACGCTCCTCAGCCGGGATTCCTCCGCGTATAACTTCGGGGCCCGACAGCTCGATGTATTGGGTCATCGGCTCCTGCAGCTGCACCGGCCCAGGGAGGCCGTCAAGCTCTTGCTGGCGAACGCAGAGCGTTTCCCGCACGCTGGGGAATATGAATCGCTTGGAGAAGCGTACGCCTTTGCGGGCGACGCTGCGCGGGCGCTCGAATGCTATCGGCGAGCTGCCGTACTGGACCCGCAGGACGCGACGGCCCTGGAGATGGTCCGACGCCTGAGCGCGGCCCCTCAGCGATAGGAACGATCGTTTAGGAGAGCGGCCAGGCCGGAAAGCGACGATGCACGAAATAGTCGACGCCGAAGGCTCGGCCTGCGGACCCGACCAGCAAAGCGAGACATCCAAGGACGAACACCGGGTCGTTGCTGCCGAGGGTGAACACGCCCTCCCGCGCCGGAACCAACTGGGCGGCGCCGTTCAGCAACAGGTAGTTCAGGGTCAGGCACATCCCGAGGGCGGCCGCCGCCCGGGTCGCCAGACCGGCGACGAGCAGGCACCCCACAACCACCTCACCGCAGGCAACCGCGTGGGCGAAGAACGCGACGTGCGGCAGCACCACGGATTCGAGAAACGCCCGGTACAGCGGCACGCTGCCGGGCATCCGGTCGCGAATCACTCCGTCCATCCAACCGGGCCACGGTGTCCAGCTCGCCCCGATCTTGCCCGATGCCGCGTTGAGGAACGCCGCGCCCAGGTACAGGCGGAGCAGAACGAGCGCTGCATGGGGTGCGCGGGAGTCGTTCAAAACAGGGGCATCCGCGGAAATCTGCGGGCCAGCGCAGAATCGAACCCGAAGACGCGGCCAGCGCGGCCCAGGGCGACCGTCAGGAGCAGCACCGCGAACGCGATTCGAGGGCCAGGGCTTATGAACATCAACTTCGTGAAGTGGGCGTGGCTCATCACACTGACGAAGGCGATAAGGGCCGCCGCCGGCGTGGTGACACCGGCCAGGAGCGCTGCTCCGGCGAGCGTCTCGACCCCAACGTCGAGAGCGTGCCCCAGTTGGGAAGCTTGGACCGCCGCGGCGACGAGGAGCACCGCGCCTGCGTAAATCCGCAGCAAGGCCAGGGGCCAGCGGGGAATGTCCTCTCGGGCGCCATCCATCATGAGCCCGAAAGTTACGCGGTCCGGCTGGTGACGAGACGTCCAGGAGTGGTCACGCACCGCACGCATTCCTCGCTGGTCCAAAACATCTCGTCGCAGTGACCCGGCGATTGGGCGCGAGGCTAGTGACTTGGAAGGCCGGAAACGATTTATTGGCCAGTGACGGAAGCGTGAGGTTGAGGGTGCCAAGAACGACACCCCGACCAGCCAGTCAGCCCCTCGAGTGGACGGGGAGTTGGCTGGCTTCCGCTTTTAGGGGGTAACGACCACGACCCCGGGCATCCC
>DATBBZ010000031.1:0-8358 GCA_036270745.1 Gemmatimonadales bacterium
GACGCTGTTCTTCGGAGGCTGGGATCTCCTCGTCATCCACTGGGATGCGTCCCAAGGCCTCGCCTGGTGGCAGGTGCTGATCACCCTCCTCGCCTTCTGCGCCAAGACGAGCTTCTTCGTCCTGCTCTACATGTGGATCCGGTGGACCATGCCGCGCTTCCGCTATTACCAGTTGATGGCGCTCGGCTGGAAGGTTCTGCTGCCGATCGCCCTGATCTATTTGACCATTCTCGCGACGGCCATCTGGTACCTGAAGGCGCAGCTCGGGTGGAGCTACGGGAAGCCCTTCGCCTGGGCGCTGGGCGGCGTGAACCTCGTGGTCTTCGTACTCCTGGTCTGGTGGCTCGACCGCGGCCGGATCGTGTCCGGCACGGTCTCGCGGAAGGCGGCCTGATGGCGATCGGGGTGAAGGTCCTCAAGCGTCCCACGGCGAGCACGTCCTATCTCCGGGCCACCGCCAAGGGCATGATGCTCACGGCGTCCCACATCTTACGGCCCAAAGTCACGATGCAGTATCCGGAGGAGAAGGGCAGTCATGACTGGACCATGTCGAGCCGGTGGCGCGGCACGCACCGGATGCTCACCGACGAGCAGGGGCGCGCGAAATGCGTGGCCTGTGGCCTCTGCCCCCAGATCTGCCCCGCGAACTGCATCAAGCTGGTGCCCGGAGAAGACGAGCAGGGCAATCGCTACCCGCTGATCTACGAGATCGACGAGTTCCGCTGCGTGTTCTGTGGCTACTGCCAGGAAGTGTGTCCGGAAGAGGCGATCCACGTCGGCTGGCACTACTAAAACGCCGAGTATTCACGGGACCGCTTCGTCTACGATCTGGAACGCCTGTGCGCGCAGACGCACCCGGTGTCCACGCTGTGGGACCCGGCGGACCCGAAGGGCGAATGACTTTCGTCACCATCGTCTTCTGGATCTTCGCTGCCCTGGCGCTCGGCTCCGCGGTCCTCTGCGTGAGCCGCCGGAGTCCGGTCGCGAGCGCCCTCTGGCTCGTCGTCACCATGTTCTCCCTGGCGGCGTTGTTCGTGATTCTCGACGCCCAGTTCATCGCGGTCCTGCAAGTCCTGGTGTATGCCGGCGCGGTGATGGTGCTCTTCCTCTTCGTCATCATGCTCTTGAACCTGGGACGGGGAGCGGGGCAGGATCGGAAGGGCGTGGTCGGGTTGACCGTGGGCGTGATGCTGGCGGCCACGTTGTTCGTGCAGCTCAAGTTCCTGCGGCAGGCCGCGCCACCCGCCTTGATCCTGGTGCCGGACGCCATGGCGCAGCTCCAGCAGCAACACGGGATGGTCGGCTCGGTGGCCGGTCCGCTCTACGACGCCTATTTGGTGCCCTTCGAAATCACCAGCGTGCTCCTCCTCGCCGCCGTGGTGGGTGCGGTGGTGCTCGCGAAACGGAAGCTCTAGATGCTCCTGGGACCCACCCTCGCCGTCGCGGCGGTGCTCTTCGTGATCGGCGTCGCCGGCGTGCTCGTCCGGCGGAACGCGATCATCATCTTCATGTGCGTGGAGCTGATGCTCAACGCGGTGAACCTGACGTTCATCGCGTTCGCGCAGACGCTTGGTGTGGCCGGCCAGATCTTCGTGTTCTTCGTGATGGCCGTGGCCGCCGCGGAAGCGGCCGTGGGCCTCGCCATCGTCCTCGCGATCTACCGGCATAAGGACACGGTGGATCTGCGGAACATCAACATTCTGAAGGGCTGAGGCCGCCTCCCGATGTCACTGGTCTGGCTGGTCCCGCTCCTGCCCCTCTTCGGCTTCGTGTTGAACGGCACCCTGGCGTTCACGCGCCCTCAGGCCAAGACCGCCGTATCGTTGATCGGTCCCGGCGTGCTGCTGGCGGCGTTCGGCGCCGCGATCGTGGTGGTTAAGGACCTCGTCGCCGCCCATCCGGCCGCGCCGGCCGTCTTCACCTACTGGGATTGGATCCCCGTGGGCACCCTCCACGTCACGGCCGCCCTCCAGGTAGACCCCCTGTCCGCGGTGATGATTCTCATCGTCACCGGCGTCGGCTCGCTGATCCACATCTTCAGCGTCGGGTACATGCGGTCGGACGATGGATACGCGCGGTACTTCGCCTATCTCAACCTGTTCGTCTTTTTCATGCTGGTGCTGGTCCTGGGCGCGAGTTTCCCGGTGATGTTCGTCGGATGGGAAGGCGTCGGGCTCTGCTCGTATCTATTGATCGGCTTCTGGTTCGAAGTGACCGCGAACGCGGACGCAGGGAAGAAGGCGTTCATCATGAACCGGATCGGGGACTTCGGCTTCCTGGCCGCGATGTTCCTGATCTTCCAGTCGACCGGCGCGCTCGACTTCGCGTCGGTGTTCGCCAGGGCACCGGGTGCCTTCGCGCTGGGCGGCGGGACCGTCACCGCCATCACCCTGTTTCTCTTCCTGGGGTGCGCGGGCAAGTCGGCGCAGATCCCCCTCTACACGTGGCTTCCGGACGCGATGGCCGGTCCGACGCCGGTCTCGGCGCTGATCCACGCGGCGACCATGGTCACGGCCGGCGTCTATCTCGTCGCCCGGACCAATCTCCTGTTCGCGCTGGCACCCGTCTCCTCCGCGGTGGTGGCGGGGGTGGGAGCGCTCACGGCGCTGTTCGCGGCGACGATCGCGCTCAAGCAGTGGGATATCAAGAAGGTGCTGGCCTACTCCACGGTCTCCCAGCTCGGCTACATGTTCGTCGGCGTGGGGACGGGGGCGTACGCCGCCGGCGTCTTCCATCTGGCCACGCACGCGTTTTTCAAGGCCCTCCTCTTCCTCGGCTCCGGCAGTGTGATTCACGCGATGCACGCCGCGTATCATCACACCCATTCCCATGATGACGCGCAGGACATGCGGAACATGGGAGGGCTGCGAACGTACCTGCCCTGGACGTGGGCACTCATGTGGATCGCGACCCTGGCGATCGCAGGGATCCCGCCCTTCGCCGGATTCTTCTCCAAGGATGAAATCCTGGGCGCTGCGTTCGCGCGCGGGGCGAGCCAGCCCATCTGGTACCTGTTCTGGGCCTTCGGACTGGTCGCGGCGCTGCTGACGGCCTTCTACATGACTCGCATGATGCTGTACACGTTCCACGGACCCAACCGGACCGGGGACCAGGAGCGCGAGCACCTCCACGAGGCCCCGTGGGTGATGACCGGACCCCTCGTCGTGCTGGGCATCCTCAGTCTCGCGGGCGGTGCGCTGAATCTGCCCGCCTTGGTGGGCGGCAACGCCTGGCTCGAACGCTGGCTCGAGCCCGTGACGACGGCCTCCGCCTCGCTCCTCCCAGCGGCGGACGTAAGTTCGGGGACCGAGTGGACGCTGATCGGCGTGGCCGTGGCGATCGCGCTGGCGGGCATCGTCGGCGCCATCCAGCTCCTCAAGCCCGCCGCACTCGTGCCCGCCCGTCAGGCGCCCGCCGAGGCGGGGTTCGGCAAGGTGCTGGCGAACAAGTGGTACGTGGACGAGCTCTATGACCGCGCGGTGGTCAAGCCGATCACCTGGCTCTCCCGCGTGGTCCTTTGGAAGGGCATCGATCAGGGGGTGATCGACGGAGCAGGTGTGAATGGCTCAGCGGCGATTTCGCGGGCCCTGGGCTGGGTGGGGAGCAAGCTGCAGACCGGTGAGGTCGGCTTCTACGTGGTGCTCTTCGTCCTCGGCGTGGCCCTCGTGCTCCGGGCAGCCATCCGATGACCTACGAAACCTGGGTACTCCCGGCGCTGCTCGGGTGGCCCCTCGTGGGGGCGGCACTCCTGTATCTCGCGCCCGCCTCCCGCTCGAAGGTGCTGGCGCTCGGGGTCAGCCTCATCGAGTTCGGGATTTCGGTGCCGCTCTGGTGGCGATTCGTGCCCGCCGGTGGAATGCAGTTCGCGGTGGACTGGGCCTGGATTCCCAGCTGGGGAGTCCGGTTCCACCTGGCGTTGGACGGCATTTCGCTCTTCATGGTCCTGCTCACCACGTTCCTGGTGCCGCTCTCGGTGTTGGGCAGCTGGACCTACATCACGAAGCGCGAGCGGGGCTTCTATGCGCTGCTCCTGGTGCTCACCACCGGGATGCTCGGCGTTTTCCTCTCCCTGGATCTCTTCCTGTTCTACGTGATGTGGGAAGTGATGCTGATCCCCATGTATTTCATCATCGGGATCTGGGGGGGCGACAACCGGATTTACGCGGCGATCAAATTCTTCCTGTACACGTTCCTCGGATCGTTGCTCATGCTGGTCGCGATCGTGGGCCTCTTTCTGCACGCCGCGAAAACCACCGGGCTGTACTCGTTCGACTACGATCACTTGCTCCGGTACAACGCGGACCTGGGCCCGGCGGCGTTCTGGTTCTTCGCGGCGTTCTTCCTGGCGTTCGCGATCAAGGTCCCGATGTTCCCGTTCCACACCTGGCTGCCCGACGCCCACGTGGAGGCGCCGACGGCGGGGTCGGTCATACTGGCGGGCGTGCTGCTGAAGATGGGAACGTACGGGTTCCTCCGGTTCGCCCTGCCGTTCTTCCCCGGGGTCGCGCTGTCTCCGCTGGTGCAGTCCGTCGTGGTGACGCTGTCGGTCATCGGGATCATCTACGGCGGGCTGGTCGCCATGGTGCAGCCCGACTTCAAGAAGCTCGTCGCGTACTCGTCGGTGGCGCATCTGGGCTTCGTGATGCTCGGGATCTGGGCCCTCACCCTCCAGAGCGTGCAGGGCGCCCTGCTGGTGATGATCAACCACGGCATCTCCACGGGCGCGCTCTTCTTCCTGGCGGGCATGCTGTATGAGCGCCGCCACACCCGGTTGCTCGATGCGTTCGGTGGCCTGGCCCGCGTGGTCCCGCTTTTCGCCGCGACTCTGACCATCGTCTCGCTCTCGTCGGTGGGGCTTCCGGGGACCAATGGCTTCGTCGGGGAGTTTTTGATTCTGATCGGGGCCTTCAAGACCTACCTCGTGGCGGCGGTGATTTCGACGGCCGGCGTCATCATCGCGGCGATGTACCTGCTCCCGGCGCTGCAGAAAATCATCTACAACCCGTTGACCAAGCCGGAGAATCAGAAACTGCTCGATCTCTCACCGCGGGAGTTGATCGTCCTGGCGCCCCTGCTCGCCGCCATCGTCTGGATCGGCGTGTACCCGCGTCCCTTCCTGTCCCGGATGGAGCCCGCCGCCCAGCACCTGATCGACACCGTCCGTCCGCAGGCACCGGCGGCCCTGCGATGAGCCTCGATCTCTCGAACTACGCCGACCTGATGCGGGCGCTCTCCCCGGAGAGCGTCCTGACGGTGTTCGCCATGCTGGTGCTGGTGCTCGTCGCCTGGCGGCACCGCACCGTCACCGACCTCCGGCTGGCGGGCTGGGCCACCCTGGTCTCCCTCGGCGCCACGGCCGCCCTGGTGTGGTGGCTCTGGTGGAATCACACCTCCGTCGTGGGGATCGCCCAGATGATCGCCGTGGACGATTTCCGATTCGTCACGGATTGGATCTTCCTGGGGGCCGCGAGCCTAACGGTCCTGTTCTCGTTCCGGTACCTGGAGCGGGAACAGCTCCTCGCCCCCGAGTACTATCCGCTCCTGCTCTTCGCCGTGCTGGGCATGATGTTCATGGGGGGCGGCGAAGACCTGATGGTGATCTTCCTCGGTCTCGAACTGATGTCGATCTCCGTCTATGTCCTGGCCGGCTTCAACCGCAAGAGCCCCCGCGCGGCCGAAGCCGCCCTGAAGTACTTCCTGTTGGGCGCGTTCGCCTCGGCCTTCCTGCTGTACGGCATCGCGCTGATCTACGGCGCCACCGGCACCACCAACCTGTCCTTCATCGGCATCCAGGTGCAGAGCTTGGGACTCGGGCACCTGCCGCTGTTTCTGATCGGCGTGGGCCTGCTTCTGGTGGGGTTCGGGTTCAAGGTGGCCGCCGTGCCGTTCCACATGTGGGCCCCGGACGTGTACGACGGCGCACCGACTCCCATCACGGGCTTCATGGCGACGGGCGTCAAGGCCGCGGCCTTCGCCGCGCTCTTCCGGGTGGTGATCGAGTCGCTCGGTGGAGCGGGGGGCTGGCCGGTCATCATCGCCGGCCTCGCGGTGGCGACCATGGTGGGCGGCAACCTGATCGCCCTGGCGCAGCGCTCGGTCAAGCGCATGCTCGCCTACTCGTCGGTCGCGCACGCGGGCTACCTGCTGGTCGCGGTCGTCTCGTGGGGCTCGGGATCCGCGGCGTTCATTTTCTATCTCGTGGCCTACGGGATCACGACCATCGCCGCCTTCGCGCTGCTCGCCGCCAAGGGGAAGGGAGGCGAGTCGGACGTCCGCATCGACGACCTCTCGGGGCTCTCGACCAGTCGCCCGTGGCTGGCGTTCGCGCTGACGGTCTCGATGCTCTCGCTGCTCGGGTTCCCCGGTACCGCGGGCTTCATGGGCAAGTGGTACATCCTGGTTACCGCGGTGGCGAACGGGCATACGACCCTCGCGATCATTCTCGTGCTCACCAGCGTCATCTCCGCCGGTTACTATCTGCCGGTGGTCATGGCGATGTACATGAGGCCGGCGACTCACGCGGAAGCACACGCCGGAATGATCTTCGACCGGATCGGCAGGGTGACGCTGGCGGTGGCGGTTGTGGCGATGCTCTGGTTTGGGGTGGCGCCAGGACGGCTCTTCGACCTGTCCCGCACGTCTGGTGACAGCCTCCGGACCGCACCGGCCCTGGCGGGCGATGCACCGCCGGCAGCTCCGCCCGCCGCCGCACCCGAAACCAGCCAAGCTCGCTAACCCTCCCGGGACTCCCCGGTCATGCGCATTCCCCAGACCATTTTCCGGCAATACGACATCCGAGGGCTCGTCGAGGAACAGCTCACCCCCGACGTCGCCCGCGCGGTCGGGCAGGCGTTCGCGACGCTGGCGCGAGGCCGCCTGGGCCGGGCACCGGTGCTCGCCGTCGGGCGAGACAACCGGCCGTCGGGCGCGGAGTTGACCCGTCACGTACGGGCGGGCATCGTGGCGGCGGGCGGACAGGCCGTCGATGTCGGCGAGTGTCCAACGCCGGCGCTCTATTTCGCGACTCACACGCTGATGGTGGACGGCGGGTTGCAGGTCACCGGATCGCACAATCCACCGGAGTTCAACGGGTTCAAGATGGTGGTGGCCGGCGAGGCGGTGGCCGGAGACCGCATCCAGGACCTCTACCGGATGATCTCCGGTGACACCCTCGACCAACAGGCGGGAGGGTCCGAGGCCACTCACCAGGGACTCCTGGAGGCCTACCGGGACGCCATCGTCACGCACAACGCGCCGCTCGCCCGGCCCCTCAAGGCCGTGGTCGACTGCGGGAACGGCGTGACCAGTCTCATCGCCATCGAGACCCTCCGCCGGCTCGGCGCCACCGTGGTGCCGCTCTTCGCGGAATCCGACGGACGCTTCCCCAATCATCATCCCGATCCGACCGTGGTCGAGAACCTGCATGACCTCCAGCGGACGGTGGTGCAGGAGCAAGCCGAGCTGGGGATCGCGTTCGACGGGGACGGGGACCGCATCGGTGCCGTCGATGAGGCCGGGACGCCGATCTTCGGTGATCAGCTCCTGGTCCTTTTCGGGCGGGACCTCGCGCACCGCAACCCGGGAAAGCATCCCGTGATCTTCGACGTGAAATGCTCCGAAGTGCTCCCGCAGATGCTCATCAAGGCCGGGCTCGAGCCCGTCATGTGGAAGACCGGCCATTCGCTGATCAAGCAGAAGATGAAGGACCTGCACGCGCCGCTGGCCGGAGAGATGAGCGGGCACATGTTCTTCGGGGGCGATTGGTTCGGGTTCGACGATGCGCTGTTCGGCGCCGCGCGGCTCCTGCACTACGTGGCCCGGGAGGGCGGTCCGCTGTCCCGCCTCCTGGCGGACCTCCCCCGGACGGTGAACACGCCGGAGCTCCGGGTCGATTGCCCCGACGAGCGCAAATTCGTCGTCGTGGAGCGGGCGGCGAAGCACTTCGGCGCGAAGTACCCCGTCTCGACCCTGGACGGGGTGCGGATGACATTCCCTACGGGCTGGGGACTGATCCGCGCCTCCAACACGCAACCCGTGTTGGTCCTGCGATTCGAAGCCGCATCGGCCCCCGATCTCGAGCGCTACCGTGCCGAAGTCGAGGGCTGGCTCGCACAGAACGCGGGAGGCCCGGGGTGACCCGGCGGCGCTGGGCGCTGCTGGGCGCCGCGGCCCTTCTGGTCGTGGTGCTCGTCGGGGGCCGCTGGTCCGCGATGCAGACCGCCGAGCGCGCCTGGGCCGCCACCATTCCGCACGGGGCCGCGTATCTCCGGATCCTCGTCTGGGCCCGCTCCGTCCAGTGGATCGTCGCGCTCGCCGCGATGCTGTGGGGCGTGGGGCATTGCTACGGCGTCTACCGCG
>DATBBZ010000032.1:0-10340 GCA_036270745.1 Gemmatimonadales bacterium
TCTGGGCATCCCCTTAGCGACTTAGCGACTTAGCGACCTAGCGTTTAGCGACTTAGCCTGGCAATCCGGCCGCGCGGACCAACCATCCACCCGGCGCGCCCGCTCGCGAAGCCGACGCTCCAGTAGCTCGCCGAATCGAGGGAAGTCCAGGAGCCGCCACCGTCCGGCGAATAGGCTGCCCCTCCCGGTCCCACCGCCACGAGGCCGGCATCGGTGCCCGGGATGTACGCGAGGCCGTAGATCCCGCCCGGGAATGACGGAGAAGACCTGGCGCTCCAGGTGCGTCCCCCATCGTCGGTCCGGGCCACGTGGACGGAGTCGGGGAAGGTTTTCGTAATGTCACCCCCCGCGGCGAACCCGACCCTCGTGTCCCGGAACGCCAGAGTGGAGATGCCCGTGGTTGGCGTTCCGTGCTGAATGGGAGTCTTGGCCGAGATCCAGGTCTTCCCGTAGTCGGTGGTCGCCACCACGCGGGCACCGCCGACTGGGCTCGCTCCGGTGCCGATCCAGGCGCGGCCGCCGGCAGCGGTCACGATGCAGGTCCCGCTGGCCGCGAACGCGCCCTCACCGGAGTCGGCAGGCGGGCTCCCGTCCATCGGCCGGAGCGTCCACTGGGCGCCGCCGTCGTCGGTGACGAGAATGGGGAAGTGGCCGCGCACGCCGTCACTCACGGCAATGCCGTGGTTCGCGTCCCAGAAGGCGAAGCAATCGTAGAAGGCGGAGGAATCGGCGTTGAGGAACTGCCGCGTCCAGGTGGCGCCGCCGTCGGACGTCCGATAGATGCGCGACGCCGGCCCCGGCCCCGCGGCCAGGAGCCACGCCGTGGCCGAGTCCAGGGCAGCCACGTCGCGGAACTCGAGAGAGTCGGCGCCCGGGACGACCCCGGCGCGCCAATGCTCGCCGCCATCGGTGGTGACGACATAGGTTCCGCGCGTGCCGCTCGCCCACACCACCTGATCGCTCACCGGACTCACGGCCTGGAGACGACTGGTGGTCCCGCTCACTTGCTGGACCACTACGGGCGTGGGCGCGTGCCCGACGAATGCTGCGAGTAGCAACGGTGTCAGGAAACGGATCGGGAGTATGTGCATGGTGGCTCAATAGTAACGCTGGAACCGGGGGTTGGTCCCGACGTATGATTCGCCCGTGACGTCACTTCTGCTGCTCACCCTGGCGGCCCGGCTCGCCGCCGGCGACACCACTCCTCCGGGAACCCTGGCTGGCACGGTCCGTGACACGATCTCGGGCCAGCCGGTGGGGCTCACCGTCGTCCGGGTGGCGAGCGGGGGCATGGCGCGCTCGGTGATGACCGACGACGAGGGCCACTTCCAGATCCCCGCGGATCCGGGGCCGGTCCGCCTCGAGCTGCGCCGCATCGGGTACCGTCCCCGCGCCTTGGTCGTGATGGCGCCCGACACCGCTCTGGTCCTTTACATCGCACCGGTGCCCGTCGGGATCGCGGGGATTACGGTCCGGCCGGGCGAGGATCCGGCGATCGAGATCATGCGCCGGGTCATCGCGCACAAGCAGAACGTCCTGTCCCACCTGCACGACTACAGTTATGGCGCGGACGTCAAGTTCGTCGTCCGCAACAAGGCGATGCCAGCCGATTCCCCCGCGTCGATTCTCGTCGTCACCGAGTCCCGCACCACGGCCTACTGGGAGCGCCCCGATCACTATCAGGAAACGATCGTCGCGCGCCGCCAGACCGGAAACCTGGACCCGGACCGGAACCTCGTGTCGGTCGGCGAGATCGTGAATTTCGCCAAGGACCGGATCGATCTCCGGAAGTACTCCGTCGTCTCGCCGATCGCCACCGACGCCCTCAACCACTACGACTACCGGATGATTGACACGACGGCGTCCGCCTCCGGGGGCCAAGGAGGCCGAACCTTCACGATCGCGATCGTGCCCAAGTCCGAGGCGTCGCCCCTGTTCGTGGGTGTGCTGACGGTCGCGGATTCGAGCTACGAGGTTCTGAGTGTCGATGTCGGGGCCAACAGCGCGTTGCGGTTCACCTTCGTCTCCAATCTCCGGTACCACCAGCAGCTGGCGGATCAGGGCGGGGGCCGGTGGATGCCCGCCGAGATCCGTCTCACGGGGGAAATCCGGTTGGCGATGCCGATCCCCGGCATTCCCGGCCACTTGAGCTTCGAGCACGTGGCCTCCCTCGGCGAGTTCGACTTCGACCAGGGGAACCGGCCCAAGGGGATGGGGGAGTACCGGGTGGTGGTGGCGGACAGCGCCGATCGCCCCGACAGCGCGTGGGCCGAGGCGATTCCGCTGACGCCGACGGAGCGGGAGGCGTGGACGCGCATCGACTCCATCGCGACCGCGCCCGGCACCGTTGGCCACCGCATGGCCCTGGGGCTCGGCGCGGCGGTTTTTCTCGCGGCCAATCCCACCTTCTTTCACTACAACCGGGTGGACGGTGCCTACGTGGGCGCCGGCGGCGACTGGGGCCCTGGGCCCCGGTGGGTGATCGGCACCCGCGCTGGGTATGGGTTCGGCGCCAAACGATGGCAGGGGAGCGTGGGCGTGAACCGGATGCTCGACGACGATCATCAGATCTGGGTCGGGGTCGGGGCCTACGATCAGACGGAGCACCGTCCGGCGCTGGTGTCGGGAGACTACAACCCGACCTTTCGAAATTTTCTCTCCCGCATAGACCCCCTCGACTACTATCGCGCGCGCGGCGCGCGCGCGTTCCTGTCGGGCAAAGTGATGCGGGCGACACGCCTCGAGCTGTCGTTCGTGGATGCCAAACAGTCCAGCCTGCCCGTGACCACCGACTACGCGCTCGGCGTTCCCAAGGCGCGGGCACTGCGTCCCAATGACGCAATCGAGGGGGGGACGCTCAAAGCGGTCGGAGCGACGCTTACTTACGACTCGCGTCCCCTGCTCAAGTCCAAGGGGCGCGACTACCGCCTCCGCCAGCTGGTGCAGACGCGGATGACGGCGTCGGTGGAGGTGGCGGCGCATGATGTCCTGGGCGGGGACTTTTCCTACCGCCGCTACGTCCTGCGGATCGATCGCATCCAGCGCACTCTGAACTTCGGAGTTACGACCATCACCGCGGTGGGAGGGATCGCCACCGGCTGGGTGCCGCCGCAGCGGTACTTCACCGTGGATTTCGGAAAGGAGCTCTATACCTACCAACCGAACGGGTTCAACACGCTGGACGGGAACACTTTTTCCGGTACGCGGGCGGGCCTGCTCACCATCAACCATGATTTTGATCGTCTGCTGTTCGCGAAGACCCACATTCCGGGGCTCCGGTCCCTGCCGTTCACCACGAGCGTGCATGTCGGGGCGTTCTGGACCGACTTCATCGCTCATCCGGCGAATCCCGGCGACAGCCTCCTGCTCACCGCCCCGAAGCTGTATGCCGAGGCCGGGTTCGGCGTGGGGAACCTGACTCCGTTCCTTTCGCCCATCGATCTCGCGGCGTACTGCACCTGGCAGCTATCCGCGTATCACACGCGGACCTTCCGTTTCGGGCTGGGCCTGACACGGTTCTAATGGTGATGACGGATTCGTGACGTCCTAGTACGTTGACCTCTCGCACGTGCCCGTATAGGTTGCACCGTCGGCGGCAATTGATGCCGCCCCAACGGAGAATGCCTGTGAAGCTGTCGCTCTTCCTCACTATCGACACCGTGGACCCGGTCGCCGTCGTGCGCCTGGACCCGCAGGGCGTCGAGACCGCAGAGCGTCACAGGTAACATCGCCGCACGAGCCCGTTTCGCTCGTCCCGATCGCCCCACCTGTGCCGCCGGCCGGGTGGGGCGATCGGCATTTAGGACCAGACGGTCACATCCACGAATGGGAGCACCCCGTGTCAGAAGCAGTGATCGAGGCAACCGGAGAACAAGCACCCCACCAGCCCGGCGGCTGGTGGGCCACCATTCGCGAGGCGCTGCGCGGGTCCCACCAGGACTACACCGCGGGCCCCGTGGGCCGCGCCATTCTCCTCCTCGCCATCCCGATGGTGCTGGAGATGCTGATGGAGTCCATCTTCGCGGTCGCGGACGTCTTCTGGGTCTCGCGCCTCGGGCCCGACGCCGTCGCCACGGTGGGCATCACGGAGTCGCTCCTCACGCTGATCTATACGGCGGCGATGGGGCTCTCCATCGGCGTGACCGCCATGGTCGCCCGGCGCATCGGCGAGAAGAACCCCGCTGGCGCGGCGGAAGCCGCGGTGCAGGGGATCGGGCTGGGAATCGGGGCGTCGGTCCTGATCGCCGCCATCGGCGTACCGCTCGCGCCCTGGCTGCTCGGCCTGATGAGGGCGAAGCCGGAGGTGCTGGCGCACATCTCGTACACCCGCGTGATGCTCGGCGGGAACGTGACCATTCTCCTGCTCTTCCTCATCAACGCGACGTTCCGGGGAGCGGGGGATGCGGCGATCGCGATGCGCACTCTCTGGCTGGCGAACGGCATCAATATCTTGCTCGGTCCCTGCCTGATCTTCGGGGTGGGCCCGTTTCCCCGGTTGGGAATCACCGGTGCCGCTATCGCGACGAACATCGGCCGCGGGACGGGCGTGCTGTATCAGGTGTACCGTCTGCTCCGGAAGGATGCGCGGGTGATCGTGCACCGGGCCGACCTTGTGCTTCGTCCTGCTGTGATGCGGACCCTGCTCAAGTTGTCAGGCTCGGGCACCTTGCAGGTGTTTATCGGGATGGCGAGCTGGATCGGGTTGATCTGGATCCTGGCGAGCTTCGGCACCGAGGTCCTGGCGGGCTACTTGATCGGCATCCGGCTCATCGTGTTCGCGCTCCTGCCGTCGTGGGGATTGTCGAACGCGGCGGCCACGATGGTCGGCCAGGGGCTGGGGGCCGGAAATCCAGCCCGCGCCGAACAGGCGGTGTGGCGGGCGGGGCTCTACAACATGGTGTTCCTGGGGCTCGTGGGGCTTGGGTTCATCTTCGGTGCAGAGCCCTTGATCGGTCTATTCCGGCAGGAGCCTGCCGTGGCCCAGGTGGGCGTGCAGTGCCTCCGGATCGTGAGCTACGGGTTCCTCTTCTATGCGTTCGGGATGGTGCTGACGCAGTCTTTCAACGGGGCGGGGGATACCTGGACCCCGACCTTGCTGAACCTGTTCTGTTTTTGGTGCTGGGAGCTGCCGCTCGCCTACGTGCTGTCCCGGACCCTGGGGTGGGGGCCGCAGGGTGTCTTCGCCGCCATCACGATCGCGTTCTCCACCATCGCGGTGGCGTCGGCGATCCTGTTCCGGCGGGGCCGCTGGAAGACACAGCGGGTCTAAAGACCCAGCCGCTTCTCGATGTGCGTCTTGACGCCCGGGGTGATGACGCCGCGTGCCAGAAGCTCGGTGAGCGCGGCGCTCACCTTCGGGCGATCAGCGTCCAGTTTCTCGTCCCGCAACTCCTGGAGGACGCGGGCCAGACGCTGGTCGTACTCGCCGTGCCGCAGAGAGCCGGCATCCATCTCTTTCTTCAATTTCTCCAGCTCTTGAACGAAGCGACCGATCGGCACGGGCATCTGACAGACTCCTCCGTTATGGTTTTCCCGACCCCGGGAACCCCCGGCGCGAGCCGGGGGTCATGGATTGCGACGAAGTCTCAAGGTGTTCATGACCCCGGGCGCGAGCCCGGGGTCCTCCTCTAGCCCCTCAATAGTCCCACTCGCCTGCGCGGACAGCCAGACGCCGGGGAGTGGCAAGGTGACCACCACTTCGTCGGGGACCCGGGAACCGCGCGAGCCATACTGATGAAGGGCCGCCGCCACCGCAGCAGGTGCCAGGTCGGCCGCGAGGAGCGGGAACGCGAGATAACTCCCCTGCGCCCCCGCCACCTGGTTCTCGATGATGTCCGCCACCGCGCGCCCCTCCGCATCACGTACCCGTGAGAGCGCGAGGTGGCGTACTGCTGGATCGCCGGCCGCGATGATCGCCGCGGCATAATGCGGCAGGTTGGCCGTTATGTGCGCCAGGAGGCGGCTCTCCTGCGCAGCCAGGCCGACCGATTCGATCATCGCCGCGAGCGAGGCCAGGGGCATCCGCGATTGGCCCGGCACCAGGAGGTTCTGGACCGTCAGCAAGCGGCGCCACGCGTCCCCTTTCCGCCCCTCCACATGCAGCGTCTGGAAGAGGGCAGGCGCCGCCGAGCCGTTCTCGATGGCCAGCTCACCGGGATAGCGCAGGGGGTGCTGGTGGAAATCGGCGAGCCGGATGGCCCCGATCCACTGATTCGCCTCCGGATGATCCTGAGACAGTGGGCCCCGCGCCGCTTCGGCGGGAAAGAAATGGACGGAGTAGCGCGTCGTGTCCGCGTGGAGGTAGCAGAAGGTCTGCGCCAGCTCTCCCGCGGTCTCCGCCCCAGGCTCCACGATCAACCGCAATTCGGAGATGGGCGGCGTCGTGCCCGCCCGCTCCCACTCCGCCCCCGAACCAGTGGTGCCGAGACCGAGGAGCGCGTCGAGCTCGGGGAGGAGGGAGCGATCGAGGAACACCCGTCGCAGCACGTGCCCGTATTGCCGCACCATCGCGCGCACCGCCTGACTCGGCAGACGGAAGGGGACCAGGATCGCTGGCCGTACCCGCGCCGTCCGCGCCACCACCCGGTAGCGCTGGAGCGGTTCGAAGAAATGGTAGGTCATCAGCCGGTCGGTCCGAGGATTCTTCACCGTTCTGATGGCCGCATCGGGTGGCGTGTCCGCCCGCACGTCTCCGACGCGGAAGGGCGCCCGCCGCACCGTCTCCGCGACCCGTGTGGCGCGTTCGTTGAGGTGACGAACCGTATCGGCGGCGCCCTGCGCCAGCGCGCCCGCGGCGTCACCTTCGGGCCTGAGGGTCAGGGGATCGATGGGCCAGGTGGCCGCACCCTCCGAGACCAGGTCCGACAGCAAAGGCGAGCCGATCAGCCGCGCGAGGGTCTGCAGTGGGCGCTCTCGAGGCGGACCGGCTTCCCCCCAACGTCCGTCGAGAATGGCGACGCGCGCCTCGTCGCCGGGAGCGAGCGCCGCACTATACAGGAGTTCGCCAGTCGCGTAACCCAATGGTTGCCAGTACTGCTCGACCTCGATGATAGCCCCGTAACGGAGATCGTTCGGTGTGTCCGTCGGGGCCTCGAAAAAGTCCACCGCGTTGGTGGTGCTCGGGAGCCGGGAGCCGGGAGCCGTCAGCTCCCGGTGCAAAGGTGTGGACGGCTCCCGGGCTACGGCTCCCGCCGCTGGAGCGAATACCGCTAGGCGCGCGAACTGGAGTACTTGGCCTGGCAGGCTGGACGAGGCAGCCGTGATATCCCCGCCCGTGACGGGCCGCTGTACTGCACCTGAGGTCCGCTCCGTGCGGGTGGCCACCGCCATCGCAAGGTCTTTGGGGGCGGGAAGCTCTACGGGGCCTTCGAACAGCCGCAGGGCCGTGAGCTCGATCGGGGCTTCGTTGCGCAAGCCGACGCGCAGCCTGACCAGGGGCTCGTCGGTAGGCGGAATTCGCACCAAGCCCTCGGCGTCCGACACCCAGTGCCCCGCCGCATTGCCCTGCTCATCGAGCCTCGTGACTGGAACCCCCACCGCGGGACCGCGGTTGGACCCGTCGGGGCGCACGATGCGGAGAATCCAGGGCGGGCGAGTGGCAGGGGACGGTGTGTCAGTCATCTGTCTGAGAATATAGAGCGCGCTGGCCACCCTCGCCGCCGCTCTTCATCTTCTCTCCTCCCTCGGAACCTTGGAGTCGATGATGTCGGACAGGAACTTGGATCGCCGCACTTTTCTCGGGACGACGGCCGCCGTCTCCGCTGGGCTCGCATTGGGCACCCCGCGCCGGGCGCCCGTGGGTGCGGCCTTCCGGCTGCCGGTTGCCGACATCGACCTGGACGAAGTGACCGTCGCGGGGCTCCAGGCCGGCATGGCCAAGGGGCAATACACGGCGCGGGCGCTCACGGAGGCGTACCTCGCGCGGATCGACGCGGCGAACCTCAAGGGCCCGATGGTCCGTGCGGTGCTCGAGACGAATCCGGACGCGCTCGCGATCGCCGACGCGCTCGACGCCGAGCTGAAGGCGAAGGGGCCGCGAGGGCCGCTCCACGGGATTCCGGTCTTGCTGAAGGACAACATCGGCACCAAAGACAAGCAGCAGTCGACGGCTGGGTCGCAGGCGATCGTCGGGATGGCGGTGCCGAGGGATGCCTTTCTGACCGACAAGCTCCGGGCCGCCGGAGCGGTGATTCTCGGCAAGACCAACCTGTCCGAGTGGGCCAACTTCCGTTCGTCTCACTCGTCGTCGGGGTGGAGTGGGCGCGGCGGTCAGTGCCGTAACCCGTACGTCCTGGACCGGACGCCCTCCGGCTCGAGCTCCGGGTCGGCCGTCGCCGTGGCGGCGAATCTCTGCGCTGTGGCGGTGGGCTCGGAGACGGACGGATCCATTGTTTCGCCGTCTTCGTGCTGCTCTCTGGTCGGGATCAAGCCCACGCTGGGTCTGGTCAGCCGGGCGGGAGTGATTCCGATCGCCCACAGCCAGGACACGGCCGGGCCGATGGCCCGTACCGTCGCCGATGCGGCGACGCTGCTGGGTGTCCTGGCCGGCGTCGATCCTCGCGACTCGGCGACCGCGGCGAGCGCCGGGAAGTTCAAGACCGACTACACGACGTTCCTCGATCCCCAGGGACTGAAGGGCATGCGGCTCGGCATCGCCCGCGCCCACTACTTCGGGCAGAGCCCCAAGACCGACGCCTTGATGGAGAAGGCGATTCAGGTCCTGAAGGACCAGGGCGCCGTGGTGGTGGACCCCGCGGACATCGCCACCCTCGGCAAGTTCGACGACTCGGAGTTCGACGTTCTCCTCTACGAGTTCAAGGCCGATCTCAACACCTACCTCGCCCAGCTCGGCGGCACGGGTCCGAGAACGCTCGAGGACCTGATCGCCTGGAACACGGCCCACACCGACCAGGAGCTCAAGTACTTCGGGCAGGAGATCTTCGTGCAGGCGCAGGCCAAGGGTCCGCTGACCGAGAAGGCGTATCTCGACGCACTCGCCAAGGACCAACAGATGGCCCGCACCGACGGCATCGACGCGACGATGGACAAGTACCAGCTGGACGCCATCGTGGCGCCGACCAATGGTCCGCCGACGCCCATCGATTTCGTGAGTGGGGAGGGGGGCTCGGTGTCCTCCTCGACGGTGGCCGCAGTGGCCGGGTATCCCAGCATCACCGTCCCCGCGGGGTACACCTTCGGACTGCCCGTGGGGATTTCATTCTTCGGGCGCCCGTGGACCGAAGGGACGTTGATCAAAGCGGCGTACGCCTATGAGCAGGCCACCAAGCACCGGCTGAAACCGGGGTTCACACCGACGGTGGGGTTCTAGTCTGATGTCGTAGATTTCAACATGTCCCGCATATCCGGAAAAACCGTCCTCATCACCGGCGCGTCCTCAGGCATCGGCGCCGCCTGCGCCCGCCGCTTTGCGGCCGAGGGCGCTCACCTCGTGCTCTGGGCCCGCCGGCGTGACCGACTCGACGCCCTGGCCGCCGAGCTGGCGCGTGGGCACAACATCCAAGTCCGCGTCGATCAGGTGGACGTCAGGGACCGGATGTCGGTGGAAAAGGCCGCGAAGGCCTTGCTCGCCGGCGGACCCGCGCCCGACGTCCTGATCAACAACGCCGGCCTCGCCTCGGGATTGAGCCTGGTGCAGGACGGAGATCTCGAAGATTGGGACCGGATGATCGACACCAACGTGAAGGGGCTCCTGTTCGTGACTCGCGCGCTCCTGCCCGCGATGATCGCGCGGGGCGCCGGGCACATCGTCAACATCGGGAGCACTGCGGGCCACCAGGTCTATCAGAAGGGGAACGTCTACAACGCCACGAAGTTTGCGGTGAAGGCGCTGACGGAAGGGATCAATCTCGACGTCGCCGGCACGCCCATCCGGGTCTCGAGCGTCGATCCGGGCTTTGTCGAAACCGAATTCTCGCTGGTGCGGTTTCATGGCGATGAAGCGCGGGCCAAGACGACCTATCAGGGATTCCGGGCGCTCTCCGCGGATGACGTCGCGGATACGATCTCGTACGTCGTAAACCTCCCCCAGCACGTCAATATTCTGGATCTCATCCTGGTCCCCTCGGCGCAGAGGAGCGTGCATCTGGTGGACCGGAAGTGAGAGGCGCCGTCTGGCCGGGAGCCGTACGCTCCGATGCGCGGAGAGTGAACGGCTCCCGGCGCACGGCGCAGTTTACGCTACCAGCACGAAAACGTCGTAAAGGGCATGGGTCCAGGCCGTGATGCCGAAGCCGCGCAGGAGGTAGAGCGCGCTGAAGAACACGCCGGCCAGGGTGCGATACACGAAGGAGTAGAGCGTCAGCTGATCCCCGTAGGTCCCC
>DATBBZ010000033.1:0-6546 GCA_036270745.1 Gemmatimonadales bacterium
CCGCGTACCGCACGGCCGCGAGCGCGCTCGCCGCCACGGTCGGGGGCAGGGCATTGCTGAACAGTTGGGGACGTGAACGCTGGGTGAGGTAGTCGGTGAGCGTCGTTGCCCCGGCCGTAAACCCGCCGGCCGCGCCGCCGAGGGCCTTCCCGAGGGTCGACGTGATGATGTCCACCTGTCCCAGCATGCCGAAATGCTCCGCGGTGCCACGTCCCGTCTTTCCGAGCACTCCCGTGGCGTGGGAGTCGTCCATCACGACCACGGCATCGTATTTCCTGGCCAGCGCCACGAGGTCCGGGAGCCGCGCGATGTCTCCCTCCATCGAGAAGATGCCGTCGGTGAAGATCACCCGCAGGCGCGCAGCCGACGCGGCCTTCAGCCGGTCCTCGAGATCCGCCATGTCGGAGTGCTTGTACACGGCGGTCTGACACTTGGTGATGGCCTTCGCCAGTCGGATCGAGTCGATGATCGAGGCGTGGTTCAGCTGGTCCGAGATGACGACGTCCTGCTCGGTGAGGAGCGTAGGGCAGAGGCCTTCGTTCGCGTTCCAGCAGCTCACGTAGGACAGGGAGGACTCGCACCCCACGAAGCGGGCCAGTGCCTGCTCGAGCTCCCGGTGCACCGTGAAGGTCCCGCAGATGAACCGGACCGAGCCCGTGCCCGCCCCGTACTGGTCCAGGGCGTCTTTTCCCGCCTGCACCACGTCGGGGACGTTGCACAGCCCCAGGTAGTTGTTGGATGAGAGGATCACTACGTCCCCCCGGCCTTCCATTTTGACCCGCGCCCCCTGCGGCGACTCGAGGTAGTTCAGGCGCTTGTAGACGCCGTCCTTCTGGAATTGCTGGAGTTCGGCGGCCAGCCGGGCGGCGAAGCTCATGAGATCTCCAGGATCACCTTGCCGGCGTTGCCCGAACGGATGGCCGCCAGGGCGTCGTCGATCTTGGCGAGGGGAAAGCGGTGCGTGATGACGGGGCGGGGGTCGAAGAGTCCGGCGGAGAGGAAACGGCGCATCTGGTGCCAGGTCTCGTACATCTTGCGTCCCACGACGCCGTAGACGGTGATCCCCTTGAAGATGATCTCCGTCGCGAAGTCGATCGGGATCTGATCCTTCGGTATCCCGAGGAGCTGGACCCGACCGCCCATCCGCACCGAGGCGAAGGCCTGGTGCAGGGCGCTCGGGATGCCGCTCATCTCGCAGACCACGTCGGCGCCTTCCCCGCCCGTGGCCGCCAGGACCTGCTTGGTCACGTCCTCGTTTTTCGCGTCGATCGTGACGTGCGCGCCCATTTTGGCGGCGAGCGCCAGACGTTTGGGATTCACATCGGACGCGATCACCTTCGCGGCGCCCGCGGCCTTCGCGATTCCCACGGCAAAGCACCCGATCGGCCCGCACCCCACCACGAACACCGTGCTCCCCGGAATGTCGGCGGTGAGCACGGTGTGGAAGGCGTTACCCATCGGATCCATGATGGCGCCGATTTCGGTCGGAATCCCGTCCAGCGTCAACACGTTGCTGGCCGGCATCACGATCAGGTTCGCAAACGCGCCGTCCCGGTCCACGCCGATGATGCGCGTATTGCGGCAGATGTGTCCGTTTCCAGTCCGGCATTGGAGACAGTGGCCGCACACGATGTGGCCTTCGGCGGTGACCAACTGGCCGGCGGAAAGCTCAGTGACGCCGGGACCGACGCGCACAATTTCGCCGGCGAACTCATGTCCGATCACCACCGGAGGATGCATGCGACCGGAGGCCCACGCATCCCAGTCGGCGATGTGGAGGTCAGTGCCGCAGACGCCCGCGTGGCGGACCGCGATCAGCACCTCACCCGATGACGGAACGGGGTCGGGGACCGTCGTGACGGTGAGTCCGGGAGCACGTCGCTCTTTGACGATGGCTTGCATGGGGGCCAAGTTAAGGGGTACCCGAAGGCCGGGAAGGGGTGGTCATATGACGACGATCCGTCATGTCATTGCGATCGCGGCTGGCTTGGGGGCTTCGGTCACCGCCGTCTCCGCGCAGGTGCCCGATACCGTCGTTGCATTCCGTGGGATCGTGATGCGCGACACGGGCTCCACCTGGGGACTGTTCATGCCGGTCCCGATCCAGGTCGGCACGGTCCGTTTTAATTTTCTGCACCTCGCCGGCAAGGTGAGCGGTATCGACCACGATGAAAACCGGTACGCCGAGTTGCGGGGGCACATTCTGGCCGATGATGCCGGCCGCCCGTCACTCGAGGTGAGCAAGCTGCGGCTGATGAGCGTGCCCGGAGAAGGGGACCGGAGCGTCACGCGGAGCTTCATGGAGCACGTCGAGGTGGCCACCGGCATCTTGCCGAACACGATCGTCTTCTCCTCGGATTCCGCCGCGGGGAAGGTACGGACCCGGCCGGTCATCACCTTCGCGATCACCAATCATTCGGAACAGCCGATGGATTTCAACTTTCGCAACAACAAACTCGTCTGCGCCTCGGTGCTGCCCAGCAACCGCAGCGTGGAGCCGGTCTGGGCCGGCTCGTGGTCGGTCGGCCCCTATCTCACCAGTCTGAAGATCAATCTGAGCGCGACGGTCTCGGAAGCGGTGACGCTCCCTGATTCGGTGACCTTCCCTCCGGGGCACTACCGGCTGCGGACGTGGCTCTGCGAAGCGACGGACTACTCGGCGGAAACTTCCTTCGACGTGGCCCTGCAGTAGAAACAGAAAGGGCCGGCTTTGAGCCGGCCCTTTCTGAGGTTCAGCGCTGGCGGTCCAGCGGGAGATGTTGGTGCGGGTGGTCCTCCCCCGCTTCCGCGTCGGCGCACCAGCAATACGCCCAGATCTTCGCCGGCTTCAGGGCTTCGCGCCCCATCCGAAGAATGATCCCGATCGGCTCGTCATCGAGGTACAAAGGCAGGCTGGTCATGCCCCCTTCAAAGGCAAGACGCCTGCCCAATGTAACAATCCGTAAATCATTGTTCTGAAGGCGTTTACCAAACAACGATCAGAGGGGATTCGTCAATCTGACACGTGCAGCTATGCGTCGTTTTGACGCGCCGGCTTGGTGGCGACAAATCCCTCTCCCCGCCCGCGGCGCTTTCGGCGCTCTACCTGCCACTCCCCGTATAGGGTCTGAAGGGCATCGGGGGCGAGCGGCAGGACCCCCGGTCCATCCGGGTCGACGCTCAGAATGACGTGCAGGCCACCGGGTCGCGTGCACGACTGCAGCCCGCGCACGAGGGCCTCGCGATCGCCGGCGTCGGCGGCCGCGAGGGCATTGGGCTCCACCACCGTGAGCGCGGGGCGCAGATCGGGAAGCCAGCCGCCGAAGTTCACCACCAGCGCCTGAAAGCGGCCGGCGAGCTGCTCCGCGACGGCGCGCCCTTCCGCCGACTCCACCGCGCCGAGCTCCTGGTCCAGAAGAAAGACTTCCGCGTCGTGTGCCGCGACGAAGAGGGCGTGGGGCAGGGCCGCCACGCCGACCACCAGCACCACGTCTCCCGCTTCGAGGCGCTTCACACCCTGGGCGACGGGATCGCTCGCCTCGAGCCCCCAGTGCGTCGGCTCGCGCTGGGCCTGGCGGAGGGCGCGGTGGTTCTGCGACCAGCGGCGGAACGACGGCAGCTTGAGCCGGCGCGAGATGATCCGGTCGACATGCTCGAGGAGCAGCACCTCGGTGAGGAGGTACTGGCCTTGGCCGGACTCGAGCTCACGCACCGCTTCGTCCCCGATGCGCAGGAGCTCTTCGCGGGGCACCGTGTTCTTGTATTCCTCGATCCGCTGCAGCAGGAACTCCTGATACTCCTGCTTCTGGGAGCGGGGCGGCCGGCGGGTCGGCCCGGCGGTGAGGGGCGAGCCCTGGGTGACGGTGTTCAGCATGGCTCGATGTGCACCGTCACTCCGTGGAGGTCGAGCTCCTGCTTCAGGCGGGCCTCGACCTGGTCGGCGATCTCGTGAGCCCGCGCCACCGTCGCGCTCCCGTCCACCGAGATCGTCAGCTCGGCGTAGCGGCCGTGGGTCCCGCCGCGGGAGCGGATGTCGTACGTGTCGCACACGCCGGCGACGCCGCGAGCACACTGCGCCAGGCGTTCAGGCGGGAGGACGCGCTCGTCCACCAGCACCGGCACGGTCCGCACCAGCACCCGGTAGGCGACCGAAAGGATGGCGCCGACGATGAGGATCGCGATCACCGGGTCCGCCCACCACCACCCGATCCGCGCGAGCAGCAGCGCGACGATGACGCCCGCGGTGATCAGCACGTCCGCGGTGGTGTGGGCGGCGTCGGCGAGCAGGATCTCACTCTGGAGGGCGCGGCCACGCCCGCGCTCGTATCGGGCGACGCCGGCATTTACCACGAGCGTGGCGGCCAGCACCCCGACCTGCATCGTGGTGACCGGCAGGGGGTGACCGCGAGATGACAGGTGATTCACCGCGCCGCGCAGCAACTCGAAGGACGTGACACAGAGAAACCCCACCAGGGCGAGGGCGCCCAGCGTTTCGAATTTTCCATGCCCGTAGGGATGCTCCGCGTCGGGGGCCTTCGCCGCGACCGCCGTCACGATCAAGGCGAGGACGTTGTTGGCCGAATCGATGGCCGAATCTAGAGCGCTCCCCAAGACCCCTAGAGATCCAGAAGCCACCCCGACCAGGACCTTCACCACCACGACCGCCAGGTTGGCGACCAGGATGCCCACCAACACCCGGCGGACGGCAGCGGAATCCGGCATCTCAGCAAGCTTGTAAACAGGGCCCCATTTGACAATATTGAGATGATTATCTAAATATCTCAATATGCGTGATCACCTGTTCCGGGCCCTTGCCGACCCCACGCGACGGAAAATCGTGGAGCTCCTGGCCGTGAAGGACCGGACCGCGGGGGAGCTGGCCGAGGAGTTCCCGATCGCGTTTGCGTCGGTCTCGCACCACCTGGGTGTGCTCAAGAACGCGGGACTCGTGGCGGTGGAGCGGGAAGGGCAGCACATGCGGTACCGGCTGAACACCACCGTCTTCCAGGACATGGCGCGGTATCTCGTGAAAACGTTCTCCGGAGGCACCGATGCGTAGCCGTTGGTTCGGTTTCGTGGTCGCCGCCGTCGCGCTGGCGGTCACCTGGTGGGCGTGGGACCGGCTGCCCCCGCATATGGCCACTCACTGGGATGCCAGTGGTCGCGTCAACGGGTACTCGCCGCGGACGTTCGGAGGGCTTTTTGCGCCGGGGTTGATCGTCCTCCTGACGCTGCTGTTTCAGGTCTTGCCGATGCTGGACCCGCGCCGGCAGAACTACGAGAAGTTCATCCACACCTACTGGGTCATCGCGAACTCCGTGGGTCTCTTCGTCGGCGTCGTCCACGTGATGGTCATCGTCAACGCCCTGGGCTATCCCGTGGCGATGAGCCGCATCGTCCCGCTCGGTCTGGGGATTCTGTTCATCGCCCTTGGCAATGTGCTTCCCCGCGTCGAGCCCAACTGGTTCGTCGGCATCCGCACGCCCTGGACGCTCTCGAGTGACACGGTGTGGAGGCGGACCCACCGCACCGGGGGCTGGACGTTCTTCCTCGCTGGGTGCGCCCTGGTCGTCGAGGGCATGATTCCGCAGGGCACGTACTGGCCGGCGCTGGTCGTGACGATCGCGGCCGCGGGTCTGATTCCCGTGATTCAGTCCTACGTCTTGTGGAAGGGAGAACAGGGTGATCGCGCTTAGTCTCGCGCTCTTGCAGGCGCCCCAGCAAAAGGCCGACACGGTACCGCCGCCGGGGGCGGTCGAGAGCCCCTTCGTGGCGACGGCGTCCGGGTTCACGCTCTTTGGGACCGTCACCGTTCCCCGCGACGCGAAGGGGCCGGTGCCCGTCCTTCTCCTCGTGGCGGGCTCGGGGCCGACCGACCGCAACGCCAACTCTCCCGCGGGCGTGAAGAGCAACGTCTACGCCCAGCTCGCCTGGCGGCTGGCGGAGCAGGGCATCGCGTCCCTGCGCTACGATAAGCGCGGCATCGCCGCGTCCCGCGGCGGGTTCGACTCGAGCATGATGGCCCATACCACCATGCAGGTGTACGCGAACGACGTGCACGTCCTGGCCGATTCTCTCCACGCCGACCACCGGTTCTCGAAAGTGATTCTGGTGGGCCACAGCGAGGGGAGTGCGCTCTCCATCATGGCGGCCAACGACGGCGCGCCCGTGGCAGGCGTGATTTCCCTGGCGGGCATGGGCCGGCCTTTTGCGTCGGTGCTGCGGGGGCAGCTGGCCCAGCAGCTCGATTCGACCGCGTTGAAGATGTATGACACGTCGATGACGGCCTACCTCGCAGGCCGTGATCCCCCGGTGCCCGCGTATCTGGCCGCGTTGTTCCTGCCGGTGAATCGAGAGTACCTGAAGTCGATGATGGCGTTCGACGCGAGGGGAGTGGGTCGCCTGCACTGCCCGGTGCTGATTCTTCAGGGAGACCTCGACTTGCAGGTCACGCTTGCCGATGCCGAGGCGCTGCATGTGGCCGATCCGAAGTCGACGCTCGTGGTCCTGGCGGGGGATACGCACATGTTCAAGATCGCGTCGAGCCGGGACCGGATGGCGGAGGCT
>DATBBZ010000034.1:0-6937 GCA_036270745.1 Gemmatimonadales bacterium
TCGAGATGCGTACCTCGCCGCCGGCCTGACCGGCCGCGTGGTCGTGATTGCTCCCACCCGGGCCGCCTGCGAAACCATCGAGCTCGCCTTGGGCCTGGAGATCGACACCCTGCTCGCTCGCGAGCATGGTGCCGACATCGACCGGCTGGCGCGGTCGGGCTCGGGGTTCGGCATCATGGCGGGGACGGGGACGGGAAAGACCCTCGCCATCCGGCCCATCGCCGGTGCCATAGTCGGCTTGCCCCTGAAGGTCGGCGTGGTCAATCGGGAGCGGGAAGCGACCCCGGAAACGCCCACCTGGAACGTGGTCATCGTGACCACGGGCATCGCGCGGCGCTGGTTCCAGGACGGGCTCATCACCCGGCGGGACACGCTGGTGATCGACGAGATCCACCAGACCTCGGCCGAGCTGGAGCTATGCCTCGCCTTGGCCAAAAGGGCCCGGTGCCGCTGCATCTGGCTTTCCGCCACGGTCGATCCCGAGTTCTACGCGCGCTACCTCGAGTCCGCCGAGGTGCTGGAAACCACGGCGTTCGATCCGGCGCGGGCGGCGGACGTCCGGGTCATTCCGCAGCAGCCCCTGTCCTTCCTTAATGAGCGGTTCATCACGCGGGTCCTGCGCGATCGTCGCGGTGTGGCGGTCTTCGTGCCGACCCGCGCCGAGGTGGAGCAGATCGCGTCGGAGTTGGGGCGGAAATGGCCGCGGCTCGACACCGCGTTCTACCATGGCGGCGAGCCCATCCGCGTCATCCGTCCCTTTCTGGACGGCACGGTGAAGCGGCCTTTCCTGCTGGCCATGACGGCGGCCGGGCAATCGGCCCTCAACATCCGCGGTCTCGACACCGTCGTGATCTACGACGCGCGGTATGCGAACGTCATCGAGCGCGGGCGCAACGTGCTGACCCGTCTCTACCTCGGCGCCAACGAGATTCTCCAGATGGCGGGGCGCGTGCACGGCCGGGTGCAGGGAGGGGAAGTCACCATTCTGAGTGACCGGCGGCTGGTCTTCGACCAGCTGCGGCCCACGCCACCCGAGTTCCAGCTCGCCGGCGACGCCGAGCGCGTAGCGATGACGTGCGCCGCCATCGGCGTCGATGCCGCGGATCTCGACTTGCCCGTTCCCCTCGACAAGCGCTCCTACCGGGCGGCGGTCACGCTCCTGACGGACCGGGGCCTGGTCGACGGCGGCCGGCTCACGAACTACGGGCGCCAGGTCGAAGCGATGCCGGTCGAGCGTCCCTGGGGCGAGTTGCTCGTGCACGCGGACACTCCCCTGCTCCCGGTCGTAGCCGTCGCGGCGAACATCGACTCACTCCACCGCATGACCCGGGACGATCGCAACCTCCAGGGACTGATCGTGCCGGGCTCGGACCACCTCACCGCGTACAACGTCTTTGCCGAGGCGGTCAACAAGCATGGCGACCTGGGCGAGGTGTTTGGCCTGCCGCGGCATCTCTTCCGCGAGACCATCGATCGCTGGGCCGAAGGGCGGGGCGTGCTCGTGAAAGCGATCGAGGACATCGCGCTCGGCACCGCTTCCGTTTACCGGCAGATCGAGCTGTCCTTGCCCGCGCGGTTCCCGCCCGCGGATGACGGCATCAAGTCCGCGTTCGCCGATCTCCTGGCGAAAGTTGCGCCCTTCGACGTCGTCATCGACGAGGAGACGGCGGACGGCCAGGAAGCGCGCGTGAGTCGCGGATCGGTGTGCGGGAGCTGGGGCGCCATCGCCGGCACGCTCCGCTATTTCGCCGACCGGTTTGGCAACCCGCGCGCCGCCATCGAGGGGACGCAGATCCCTGAGCGGTCCCTGCGCCGGTACGCCCGCCGCGCCGCGCCCCAGGTCACCTTCGAGCGGCATCGACGCCACGAAGGTCTGATGGCGGTTCGCACGGTCGAGTATCAGGGCTTCATGCTCGAGCGCGAAGTCGAGGCGCTGTCGGGCGAGTTTCCCGCCGACCTCGCTGTCGCCGCACGGCAGGCGCTCGTCAAAGCCCTCCGCAACGGCGGCACGCCGCACCCTGACCAGCCCCGCCTTTCGCGGTCGCTCCACCGGGCCCAGGCGCTCTGGAGCCGGTCGGGCGGAGCACTCGATCAGCTGGCCCCCGCCGGGCTCGAGGAGCAGCTCGCCGCGCAAGTTTCCTCGGTGGCGAGCTGGGAGGGATTCTTGCGGACCCGCATCGCCCTGGACGTGGACGCCCTCGTGAGCGACGCCGACCGGGCTCGCCTGGACGGACTGCCCCAGTCCGTGGCGCTGTTCGGGGATCGGGTGGCGATCGACTACGCGGTGGAGGATGGGAAGGGTGTAGCGCGGCTGCATCTGAAAGAGGGGCAGGCCCGGCGGCTGCGGGACAGCGATCTCCCCGCACTGGATCGTCCCCTCCGGTTCTCCGTGATCCGCGGGAAACATGAGGCGGCGCGGGCCGATTCCCTGGCCGACCTCAAGGAACAACTGAACGACCTCCCCAAGGGGAAACCGAGGTCGGGCAAGCCTTTCAGGCCGCCACGCCGTCGCCGAAGGTAGACGCAATCCTGGCGTTTACATCTGTGACCTTCCGCAGTTCACGGGGTCTGATCGTAGGAGCTTGAGAGAACCCCCGCGTTCTGGAAAGGTCACCAATGGCCGGCAACCGCCCGATGATTCAGAATCCTCCGTCGCTCACTCCACTTGGGCGCGCGCTCCTCGATTCCATTCGTGAAGGCGTGGTGGTTTTCGATACCGATGGTCACGTGCTCTACGCCAATCAGGAGGGCCAGCGCTCCATCGGCAACGGCTCCCCGAACGGCAACGTGCCCGGCAAGGAGGAGTTGCTCCCGCGGCTCTCCGCGATGGGCGCCCGCATCCTCCCCCTGCGCGTACCGGACTCGCAAGCCGGGGCCGCGGCGGTGATCCCGCCCAAGGCCGACCGGGGTCGCACGCTGGCCGAGCGAGAACGTCAGGCGATCATCGACACCCTCGAAGCCACGCAGGGCAAGCTCGCCGAAACCGCGCGGCGCCTTGGCATCAGCCGGACCACGCTCTGGCGTCGCCTCCGCGAATACGGGCTGAAGCAGAAGAACGAAGGCTTCTGGCGGGCCCGCGCGGCGTCCTGACGCGCGGGCTTACGTCCCCGGGAGGCCGCTCCTAGCTTCCCGGGGATGCCGACTTCCCCAACTCCTTTCCTCATCGAAGAGTACGTCCGCTGGTCGGACGTGGACTACGCCGGCATCATCTTCTACGGCGCCTACGTCCGCTTTTTCGAAATCGCCGAGACCGAGCTGTTCCGCGCCTCCGGGCTGGCCTACAAGGAGGTCTTCGACCGCCACGGGATTTTCCTGCCCCGCCGCGCTATTCACGCGGAGTTCTTCGTGCCGGCGAAGCTGGATGACCGGCTCACCGTAGCCGCGTACATCGGCAAGGTCGGCACGCGGTCCATGACCATCAATTTCGACGTCGTCTGGGGTGCACCACGCTTTCTGGGGGCCACCGGCTGGCAGGTGCTCGTCTGCGTGGACCGGCAAACCCTCAAGCCTCGCGCCCTGCCGGAGGCCATGCTCCAGGCCCTCGCTCCCCACACTCTGCCGCCCGAGGCCGCGCGCGCCGCGTTGGGCGTTCGCGCGCCCTGAAGACCTCCGTCCTGGCAACGGCCCTCATCGGGCTCGCGGCCTGCCGGGGAGGTCCGCCGTCAGGCACCATGCACGTCCGCATCCAGCGCCCTACGAAGGACTCGACCGTGTTCACGGCGACCGACGCCGCGCATTTCTGCCGGCGGGGAGGGGTGCTCTTCGACGCCGTCGCTGGCGCCAACGGCGTCCTGGCCTGGGTCAGGAGCCCCGCCCCACTCACGACGGGTTCGTTCCCACTCCTGGGCCGGGGCGACAGCTTGACGCCGCGGGGGGCCATCGTCGCCGTGCGCTTCATCTGGCACGACGTGGCGCACGGATTCCCGGTGGACTCCGGGACGTTGACGTTGACCGCAGCCGGACGCTGGTACCGGGGACGTATTCAGGGATCAGGAACCGATTTGGGGAGCGCGATGCGCGGGACGGTCGATATCACCATCGACTCCATCAGCCCCCGGTCGGACACACTTGCCTGTGGAGTGCAGCAATGACGGTCAGGATCGGCATGATCGGCACTGGCTTCGCCCGGCGCGTACAGCTCCCCGGCCTCAAGCTCGTCCCGGGTGTCCAGGTGACGGGCCTCGCGAGCGGCAAGCGCGCGAACGCTGGACTTGTGGCCAGGGATTTCGGAATCCCGAATGTCTTCGCTGACGGCGTGGAGCTCGCCCGTTCGGGGGTCGCGGATCTCATCATCGTCTCGTCCCCGCCGGACCCCCACCTCCGCTTTGGCCTCGCCGCGCTGGAGGCAGGGCGGCACCTCCTGCTCGAGAAGCCGACGGCCCTCGCCGCCCCGGAGGCGCTGACCCTCTGGGAAGCCTCGTCCGCGCGCCCCGGGCAGACCGCGTGGATGGATCACGAGCTCCGGTATGAACCGAACCGGAAGAAGATCCGCGAGCTGATCAAGTCGGGGGCCATCGGAGAGGTGCGGCACATCGAGATGGCCCTGCGTCCCTATCTCCGTGGCGACGGCAGGCCGCAGGCGATCAACGCGCCCTGGAACTGGTGGTACGACGCGGGGAAGGGCGGCGGTCTCCTCGGGGCCGTGGGGTCGCACCTGATCGACCAGTGCCGGTTCTGGACCGCGAGCGAAGTCGTATCCGTGGCGGGCGTCACGGAGACCTTCACCCGGCGCCGGAACGACGAAGCGGGCCATCCGCACCCGGTCACCGCGGACGAGTTCTCGAGCTGGATCATGCGGATGGCGTCGGGTGCGGTCGCCACGCTCACGCTCTCGTCGGTGGCGCATCATGGCGGCGGCCATTGGTGCCAGATCACGGGGAGCGAGGGAACCCTGGTGCTCACGGGGGAGCATCAACTGCACGTCGGGAAACCCGGTGGTCAGCTGGAGGACATCACCCAGACCGACGAGCTCTGGGAGAAGACCACGCCGAACAACATGTGGGCCCGGTCGTTCGTGCGGCTGATGCGGGACCTGGTCCCCGTGCTCGGCGGCGCCCAGTCGTCCGGTACCCCCGCTACCCTCGAAGACGGCTGGAAAATTCAACGGATCATGGACGCGGTACGCGCCGGAGTGGGTGCCCGGTTAGATTAGGGCCGTGGAGCAGACGTACTTTCGGAAGGGCTTCGGACTCAAAGGGGCCATTGAAGGCACCCTGGCCGCGGACTATCACAGCCGCGTGGTGGATCGGGTGCGCGCGTCGGATTACCGCCTCGCCGTCGGCGACCTGACCTTCCGCCTGGCCCGCGAATTCGGCTTCTGCTACGGCGTGGATCGCGCCGTCGAATACGCCTATGAGACCCGCACCAAGTTCCCCGACGCCCGCGTCTTTCTGGTCGGCGAGATCATTCACAACCCCCACGTCAACGCCAAACTCCGCGCGATGGGCGTGGAGTTTCTCCACCGCTCCGAGGCCGGGGAGTTCGATTTCTCGGGCGTCGTCGCCACCGACGTGGTGTTGATGCCCGCGTTCGGCGTGACCGTGAAGGACTTCCAGCGTCTCCGCGACCTGGGGTGCGTCCTGGTCGACACGACGTGCGGATCGGTGCTCAACGTCTGGAAGCGCGTCGATTCGTACGCGAAAGACGGCTTCACCGCGCTGATTCACGGCAAGGCCTACCACGAAGAGACCAAAGCCACCTCGAGCCAGGTGACCAAATACCCCGGCGGGCATTTCATCGTCGTCCGCGACATGGCGGAGGCCCGGCTCGTCTGCGCCTACATCGAAGGCCAAGGTCACCGGCAGGCACTGCTCGACAAGTTCGCGAACGCCATGTCGTCGGGGTTCGAACCCGATCGCGACCTGGAGCGGATCGGCGTCGCCAACCAGACGACCATGCTGTCGGGTGAGTCGCTGGCCATAGCGGGCGAGATCGGGAAGAGCATGGCCCGCCGGTACGGCGAGGGCACCCTGGCCCAGCACTTCCGCACCTTCGACACCATCTGCTCCGCGACCCAGGAGCGGCAGGACGCGGTGCTGAAGCTCATTGCCGAGCCCCTCGACCTGATGGTCGTCATCGGCGGGTACAACTCGAGCAACACCACCCACCTCGCGGCCATCTGCCACGAGCGGGTCCCGACGTATCACATCGAGGACGCCGAGGGGATCGACCCCGAGGCCGGGACCATCCGGTTCCGCCCGGTGGGGGCGAAGGCCGAAGAAACGAAACGCGACTGGCTGCCCGCCGGGGCGCTCGTGGTGGGTGTGACCGCCGGCGCGTCGACGCCGAACAACAAGATCGGCGAGACCATCGAGCGCGTCGCGGCAACCCGGGGACTATCGCTCGCATGAAGCAGTTCCACCCCGCGGTGGAGCGCTGGTTCACCACCCGCTTCCACGAACCGACCGAGCCGCAACGCCGCGCCTGGCCCGCCATTCAAGCGGGGCGCGACGTCTTGATCGCCGCGCCCACCGGTTCCGGAAAGACCTTCGCCGCGTTCCTGTCGTCCATCGACTCGCTCCTCCAGCAGGGCGTCGTCGGGACGCTGGACCGTCAGATCCAGGTCATCTACGTCTCACCGCTCAAGGCGCTCTCGAACGACGTCCAGAAAAACCTGAGTGAACCCCTCCTCGAGATCAGCCGCACGGCCCTCGAGATGGGACTCCCGGAGGTGACGCTCCGGACGCTGGTCCGCACCGGAGATACGCCGCAGGCCGAGCGGCAGGCGATGCTCAGGGAGCCGCCACACATCCTCGTGACGACTCCCGAATCGCTGTACCTGCTCCTCACCTCGGAGAAGGCGCGCGGGATGCTGCGGACGGTGCGCACCGTGATCGTGGACGAGATCCACGCGCTGGCCCGCGACAAGCGGGGGAGTCATCTGGCGCTGTCGCTCGAGCGTCTCGCGGCGCTCACCGGACGTCCCCTGCAGCGCATC
>DATBBZ010000035.1:0-1546 GCA_036270745.1 Gemmatimonadales bacterium
CGGTCGAGCCACGCGGGCTGCCCGGTGTCGTGCTGCGGCCCTCGCTTCTCACCCCTGGATTCTCGGAGTGACGCGCCGCGACGGTCCGTCGCAACACAATCACTCGGATACTCAACGGTGGGTGACGCCTTCCTTGACCACACGGGTGACGCGTGGTCCGGTCCGCGCGGCTCGACATCCACGTATCTGCGACGAACCTTCACCGGGAAAGTGCGATGAACAGCGAGGGGCGGCAGTCTTCCGGAAGTGTCTGTCTGGTTTTTCTTTTCCTTCTTCTCTCGGCAGGATTTGCAGAGGCAAAGCCGGGGAAGATCTTCCTTCACATTCAGCGTGACGAGATCATCGCCGGAGGCGCGAACTTCGGGTCCGCCGGCGCGTACGAGAAGATCGCGGGAACGGTCGAGTTCCGCATCGATCCCAGCGATCCAAGGAACGCGGTCGTGACCGACGTCGGCCTCGCGCCGCGCGACGGCGACGGCCTGGTGAGGTTCGACGCGGACTTCATGGTGCTTCGCCCGGCCAACGTGGCCCGCTGGAACCGCCAGCTCGTCTCGGAGATCAACAACCGGGGAGGCATCCTCCTCATGGGCTCGTTCAACAGCGCCGGTTTCACCAATGACCCGAGCACGGTGGCCGACTTCGGGAATGGGTTCTTCGTCAACGACGGCTACGCACTGGCCTGGGTGGGCTGGGGCGCGGACGTCGTTGCCGGCGGAGGGCGCTTCACCCTCCGCGCCCCGGCGCCGGTGAACCCGGATGGGAGTCCGGTCACCCAGCGAATCACCATCGAGCTGGCCGATGAGTTCAGCTTCAACGAGGGCGGCACGGATACCTGCGTCCCTCTCAGCGGCTCGGCGACCATCGCGGGCTACCCGGCGGTGCTCTCCGAGGAGGCGGGGGACGAGCTCTTCGCCCGTCCGAGCGACTCGTTCCGTCCCTCGGTCCCGCCGATCCCGGTCGGTACGCTCGTCCCGCACTCACAGTGGCATTTCGGGGACCGGAACACCCTCTGCATCACCGGGGGCTTCCAGACCGGGACGGTCTATCAGCTGAACTACGTCGCCGAGGATACCCGGATCATGGGGCTCGGCTACGCCGCCCAGCGGGATTTCGCCTCGTTCCTCCGCTACGCGAGCGCGGACAGCGCCGGCGTTTCCAACCCGCTCGCCGGGAACGGCGGGGTGGCGACCTCGCTCATCTACGGAGCTTCGCAGTCAGGCGTCTATCTGCGTGACTACGTCTACCAGGGCTTCAACGAGGACACCCACGGGCGGAAGGTGTTCGACGCGGTCCACGCCCACATCGCCGGCGCGGTGAAGCTCGGGCTGAACTACCGCTTCGGGCAGGTGCATCCCTGGTCCACCGAGCATCGGGATCGGTTCATTCCCCAGGTCACCTTTCCGTTCAATTTCGCCCCGCGGGTGAACCCGCTGGTCTTCCTCGGAGTCGAGCGCGGGCCATTGGTGGACGGGATCATGAAGCGTCCGCGGACCGATCCGCTCTTCGTCCAGACTGACAGCTCCAACGAGTACTGGTGGGGGCAGAC
>DATBBZ010000036.1:0-3306 GCA_036270745.1 Gemmatimonadales bacterium
TTCCAGAGGACGTTCGCCATGCCGGAGCTCTCCGACTCGCGGCTTCTCGCGGGGGCGGGCGCGATCATCTCGGCACCTGGCGCCGACCACTCAAATACAGCACGGCCTCACCGGACAAAGGTGCCCGCAGCGTGACTGAGCTGCCCCCCGGAACGGCGGGCGCCGAGACTACCTGATTTCGGGCCGGGGAGAACCACTCCACGCGGAGCGGTCCCGGATTCGCGCGCAGGTCCACAGTGACGGTGTCACCCTTCGGCAGATAGACCAGGAATTCGCCGTCCGCCCCGGTGGACGCGAGGCAATGCCCGGTGCCTGCCAGGTCGGATCTGGGCCGCATCCGTTTCAGGTCTACGCGATTCGCGTACGTCAGCGCGTACCCAAGGGACTTTCGCAGGAGCTCGTACCCCGGGTCGTCGCTCCGGTAGGGCGGCGCCACGCCCATGCCGGAGTCGGCCACCAGATACGGATCCATCAGGATCGGATTCAGCCCGGCGGTGAGGGCTTTCCAGGCGAAGCCGGGAGGTGTGCAGGGACTGCACAGGTGATCGGTGTCGTAGATGATCACCTTCGCGCCGGACTCGAGTTGACCGGTCCCGGCGCGCCCGTCGGGAGAGATCCAGTCCGCGGGACTCGCGAACAGCGCCTCGTTCGTCTCCAGGCTCGGCCAGGGCGCGGTGATCCCCACCGGGTGGTGCTTGGGGTTGCCGCGTTCAAACCGCTTGACGGCGTACACCATGTGGTATTGCCAGGGGAGGGACGTGCTGTCCCCTTCATTCGTGATCTCGTAGAGCACGTTGTCGAGATCGTTCACGGCGTCCACGACGTGCCGGATATAGTCCTCCTGTACGGCCGCCACGCCGGGCACCCGTAAGGTCTCGCTGTACCGGCCGTATCCCGTGTGGTACGGGTCGCCGTCGATGCCATTCACGTTGTTCGCCCGATTGAATGGATGCCCCACCCACGGGTTCGCACCCGGCGCGCTCTTCTGGTCGATGCTCCAGCCGTTGAACAGCATGATCGAGACGTAGATCCCCCGGGCTCCGGCCGCGGCCACACGCTCCCGGAGCCTGAGGAAGTATCGCGGATCGAGCTGGGTCAGGTCGAACCGGGGCTTGTCGTCCATGGCCAGTCCCGGCCCGGTGCGCAGGAACGGCAGGGGCTCGAACCAATAGGGACTCTTTGCTTCGTTGGTCCACTTGGCTTCCTCCCACGTGTACAGGCGGAGGAAGTTATGATTGTGGGCAACGAGGAAGTCGAGAAAGCGGCGGTAGTCGAACCGGGGCGGGGGATCGGTGAACCCGGCATCCTGCAGGGTCAACCAGGTATGGGACCCCGTGAGAAACACGACGCCCCCATGGCCATCATTGAAATACCGCGGATTCGCGGAATCCACGCGCAGTGGCCCGAGGGCCGCGCGGCGCACCGGCTGGAGGGGGACACCCTGCCCGGTACCGACACCCGCGACCGAGACCGACGCAGCCACCAGGAGAGCGATGACCTTCACGGTGCAAGGAGCGCCCGCTTGAGCGGCATCGGGATCCGCATCCGGGAGATCGCTGCCTACCGGCTGGGGCGACCGGAGCGGGCGCTCGAGACCCACCGGGGCCAGATCCTGGTGCTGGCGTACCACAACATTCGCCCCCGTGGTGCCCCCCCGATGGGCGAGCGCAGTCTCCACCTGGCCCAGCAGGACTTCGCCCGGCAGCTCGATTTTCTGGTCCGGACCCACCAGGTCCGCCCGCTCGCGGACCTCTCGACCAGTCCCGCCGACCACCGTCCCACGGCCGTGATCACGTTCGATGACGGGTACCGGGGAGCATTGAGTGCCGGAGTGGAAGAGCTCGGTCGACGGGGACTGCCCGCGACGTTTTTCGTGGCCCCGGGTCGCCTCGGCGACCACACGTTCTGGTGGGATCACCTGGCGGAGCAGTCGGGTGGAGTCATGGCGGCGGACACGCGCCGCCATTGCCTCGAGGCACTCCGGGGGGAGGACGAGCGCGTGCGGGAGTGGGCGGCCCGGCGCCCGCTCGACGGGGCGCGAGCCGTGCCCGCGTGGGGCCGCACCGTGACCCCGGAGGAATTGGAGCGGGTGGCAGGCCTGCCGGGCATGACCATCGCCTCGCACAGCTGGTCCCACCCCAACCTCGCCGCCCTCGGGGCCGCCGAAGTCGCGACGGAGCTCGAACGCTCCGCGGAGTGGCTCAACGCGCGAATTCCCGCCGCACTCCCGTGGGTGTCGTTCCCGTATGGTCGCGTGCCCGCGAACGCGCGAGACGCCGGTCCGCACGCGGGGTACGCGGGAGGCGTGCTGATCGGGGAGGCGGTGTCGTGGATGGCACCACCGGCACCAGACACCTGGACGCTCATGCCGCGACTGAACGTCGCCGCCGGCGTTTCCGTGGAACGATTCGCCCTGACGACGTCGGGAGCCTGGTAGGCGGCATCAGCGCCCGTCCAGGGTGAACGTCATCAGGTCGCGGCCGGCGACGATAGAAATCTGCTGACGCCCGAAGGCCCGGTACGCCACCGGCGACGCCGCGATGTGCGCGCCCGTCTTGAACGTCCAGAGGATCGTCCCGTTCCGCGCATCCAGTGCGTAGAAGAGATCCTCGTCTCCTCCGAGCACCAGGTCGCCGTCGGTGGAGAGGAGGCCACCTAAGGATCCCGTCGGCTCCGGAAGGACCCGGTCCCACGCGAGCGCCCCCGTGGCCGGTACGAGCGCGCGAATCGACGACAGCGAGGCACGGCCCGGGACGGCACCGACGTCTCCGCCCACGTACGGCGCGCCCTTCTGGTAGGGTGCCGGCGCGGAATAATAGAGGCCCGGTTTCTCCGTCACCGCGACATAGAAGAGCCCGGTCCCACTCGAATAGCTTGGAGACCACCAGTTCGTCGCCCCGCCGTCGCCGGGATAGATCTCGGTCCCCTCAGGGCTCGGCGCTGCCCCCGGATTCAGGATGGCTTTCCCGAGCGAGTCCAGGCCGGTAGCCCACGTGACTTGCGCGAACGGGCGCCCGGTCAGGAAGCGTCCGGTGGCCCGATCGAACGTGTAGTAGAACCCGTTGCGCTGTGCGGTCGCGATGATCCGGCGGCCCGGCAGATCCAGCAGCATGGGGATCTCGATGGCGTCGAAGTCGAACTGCTCGTGCTCCATGTACTGGAAATGCCAGCGCAACGCGCCGGTGTGCGCATCCAGGGCGAGCAGGGAGTTGCTGTGCAGGTTGGGCCCGGCGCGGCCGCTGCCGTTGTACGGCGGGCTCGGATTTCCCACTCCCCAGTACAATGTGCCCGACGACGGGTCGTAGG
>DATBBZ010000037.1:0-13864 GCA_036270745.1 Gemmatimonadales bacterium
AGGGCCGTCGGTGCCATCCGGGCGGCCACGAACGCCGTGATGCTTCCCAAGGACCGGAATTGGTCGATCTCGAGATCGTCCATCTCGACGTGCACGCCGTACTGCCGCTCCAGCCGGAGCAAGAGGTCCACCAGCCCCACCGAGTCGAGCCGGCCGGTGCGGATCAGGTCCGTCTCCCGGGACGGGACGTCCACGTGCAGCACGTCCATGAGCGTCTGGGCCAGCCGATCCTCCAGAGCGCGGGTCTCGGTCATCGCGCGGCGACCTCCTCGTGGACGAACCGTTCCTTCAGGGAGCGGCGGTCGATCTTGCCGTTCGACGTCGCGGGCAAAGCGTCGAGCTCGAGCCACCGGGCCGGCAGCATGTAGGACGGCAGAACATGAGACAGCGCCTCCCGCATGTCCGAAGGCGCGGGGCGCCGCCCTTTGAGCGGTACGTAGGCACAGCAGATCACCGCGTCGAACGCGACGCCCGGGGCCGCGACGACGGCGCACTCCCGGAGCACGCCCAGCGCGTGCAAGGCGGTCTCGATTTCACCGAGCTCGATGCGGTACCCGCGGGACTTGACCTGGTTGTCGGACCGGCCGCAGAACCGCACCAGCCCATCCTCCCCCATCACGGCCAGATCGCCCGTCCGGTAAATCCGGTCCTCGGGGTTCGCGGTACGGGGACGGAGGGTGAACACCTCCTGCGTGCGCTCGCGGTCGCGCCAGTACCCCGGCGAGAGGCCTGCGCCGCCGATGTACAGATTCCCCTGCTCGCCCGCCGGCACCGCCCGCCGGTGCTCGTCCAGCACCAGGAGCTCTTCGCCGCCGCAGGCCCGGCCGATTGGGATCACTTCGTCTTCCGAGGCCGGGCACTCGGGGATCGTGTAGTAGCTGGATGCAATGGTCGCCTCCGTAGGCCCATACAGGTTCGTGAACCGGGCGTGCGGCAACCGCTCCATCCAATGAATGAGAGATGGGGTGGGGAACACTTCCCCGCACCACATCAACCGGCGGAGCGAGGGGAAGTCCCCCTCCTTCACCGCATCGAACTTCGCCATGTAGTTGAGCACCGACGGCACGGAGAACCACTGCGTGAGCTCTGCCTCGCGGATCAGCCTGGCGAGCCGGTGCGGCAGGAGGTTCAACTCGGGCGGGATCATCACCAGCTCGGCGCCGGCGGCAAACGACCCGAAGATGTCGAAGGTCGAGAGGTCGAAATGGAGCGGGGAGTGCCCGGAGTTCCGGTCGGAGGGACCGATGCCGAAATACTCCACGGCCCACCGCACGAAGTGCCAGACATTCGAGTGGGTGATCACGACTCCCTTGGGAACTCCCGTGGAGCCGGATGTGAACAGTATGTGAGCGGGATCCCGGGGCGACGTTCGGGGGGCGACCCTGCCTTCGGGCGCCACCGCGAGATCCTCGGGGCCGAACATGACCGGGGTGACGGTCGGCGGAGCTCCGCCGCCGAGCCAGCCCGTTCTCAGGATCCTGGCGCAGGGTGCCGGAAGCGCCGCCGCGAGCAGGTCCGCGAGTACGCCCGTGTCCCCCGCCCCGAGCAGCCACCGGTCGTCGCACTGTTCGAGGATCTTCGCGAGCCGGGCCACCGGGCTCGCCGTGTCCAGAGGCACGTAGATCGCCCCCACCTTCAGGACGCCCAGCATCGCCACGACGGCCGCGGGAGACTTAGGGATCAGGAGGCCCACGCGATCACCCGGCTCACACCCCGCCGCTGACAGCTGGTGGGCCAACCGGTTGCTCGCGCGCTCGAGCTCCCCGTAGGTCAGCCGGTGGTCTCCCAGCCGCACGGCCGGAGCGTCCGGACGCCGGTCCGCCTGGGCGCGGACCCAGTCCTGCAGGAGCTCGCTCATGCCGGCACCCGCTCGGTAGCCCGGAAGAAGGCGTGGCCCGTATGCTCGAGCTCCACCGGGCTCGCGGGGACGTCCAGGATCACGGTGCGGTATCCCAGCGCCACGTACCGGGCCAGCTCGTCGGCCACGCGGTCGTAACTGCCGACGAGATACGGGCAGAACGTCTTGTAGTTCTCGAACGGGACCATCCAGTATGGGCTCTGGTCCTCGGGCCGCACCTGCCCCAGCTCCGAGAGCTGCTGGTGCCACTGCGAGTCCGACACCTTCATGGCCAGCTGATGCGTGAGCTGACCCTTGCGGTCCTCGGGGAAACGCGCACGCGCCACCGCCCACGCTTCCGCGGAGGTCTCCCGGGTGACGATCCCCACGCGGATGCCGAGCGCGGTGACTCCTTCCGGGGGAGGCTCCTGTTGGTCGGCGGGCTTCGGGTATTGCACGGCGAGCGCGCCGAGCTGACGCGCGGCGTCGAGTCCCGCGGGGGACGAGCCTGAGATCATCACGCCCGGAGCCAGATCCGGTGGCAGCGCGGGGGCCAGCTTGAGGTTCGTGACCGCGTAGTGACGGCCCGAGCGCGTCACCGGCTCACCCTTCAGGAGATCCTGGATGATCGCGGTGTATTCGACGATGCGGGCGTAGCGCTCATCGTGCGGGGTCTGATCGTTGAGCGCGGTGAAGTCGTTCTTGAAGCCGCCCGTCACCATGTTGAGATAGGTCCGCCGCCCATAAAAAAAGGCGAGGGAGGTCACGATCTTCGCGACCGTGTAGGGGTGCATGTAGACCGGCTGGACCGCGACCAGCGGTGTCAGGCGCTGCGTCCCGGCTACAATCGCATGCGCGACCGTCCACGGGTCCACCAATCCGTTGTCGGTGTAGATGAGGATGCCCTCGCACCCGGCCGCCTCACTCCACGCCGCGACGTCGAGCACTTGCCTCAAATAGTGGCGTGGCTCGGCTGTATACGATGGCGGGCAAGTGGCGAACACTTGCAGTCCGGCTCCAGACAGAACGTGCCGCATCGAGGCTCCTGAAGGCGTCTCACGTTCGATCTTGCAAGAAGTGGACTCTAGGATCCCCACGGGGTCCGGGCCGTCAGTCCGGCGAAGTCGTATTCCTCGCAACGCGGGTGACGCGCGACCGCTTCGCTCGGGGGCTGACCCCGCCCCGTACGCTTCTTGCCCCCGGAAAGCCTGCCCCGGACACTTCCCCACCGCGGGCCTGGACAGGGATTCCGTGAACATTCTAGGGATCAGTGGCGTGGAGGGAGCGGTCCCCTTCGCACGGGCGCAATCGCCCGATCTGGACGAACGCGAGTACCGCATGGCGCAGGGGTTCGACGCGGCCGCGGTGCTCGTCAGGGACGGTACCATCGTCGCTGCGGTGGCCGAGGAGCGGATCGACCGCAAGAAGCACAGCGCGGCATTCCCCAAGGGCGCGATCGCGTCGTGCCTCTCGCAGGCAGGCATCCCGCTCGACGACGTCGACGAAATCGCCCACGGGTTCGACTACGACCCCTACCGCGCGCTGTACGCGCTCGACCCCGTGTCGGCGGCATTGCACCGGGACGTCTACTCCCGCGAGGCCTTGCTGGCGCAGGTCCGCCGGCACCTGCCCGGGTTCCCCGAGCAGCGCGTGGTGCACGTGGACCATCACCAGGCGCATGCCGCCAGCGCACTCTACACGTCTGGCTGGTCCGACGCCCTGGTGGTGGTGGTGGACGGGCTGGGGGAAGCCCACGGCGCGACCGTGCACCAGGCCAAGGGCGGGCAGCTGCGGCGGCTCCTCCGCGTCTCGGCTCGCGACTCGATCGGCATTCTGTACTCCCTGGTGACCTTCCACCTGGGATTCGACTTCAATGCCGACGAATACAAGATCATGGGCCTCGCTCCCTACGGAGACCCCGCGCGCTTCCGTGCGTTCTTCGAGCGTGAAGTACGTCTCCTGCCGGACGGCAGTATCGAGATTCCGCTGCTCCACCTGAACCAGACGGCGGAGGACCGGCGACGGTACCGCGCCAGCCGGCAGGTCCTCTGTTCCCAATTGGGCCCGGCTCGGCATCCCGACCACCCGGTCACCGAACGGGACCGCGACGTCGCCGCTGCACTTCAGGAAACGCTCGACCGCGTGATGCTCCATCTCTGCGGGCACGCCGCTCAGGCGTCAGGCACTCGGCGCCTCGCGCTCGCGGGTGGGGTGGCGCTGAACTGCACCGCGAACGGGAAGCTCCTGGCGTCCGGCCTCTTCGACGACGTGTACGTCCAGCCCGCGTCCGGGGACGACGGGTCGGCTCTCGGTGCCGCACTGCACCAGGCGCAGGTGCACGGAGAAGTCACGAACGTTCGGATGCGAGTTCCCTTCCTTGGCCCCGCGCCTTCCTCTCCGGCGATCGAAGAGGCACTGAAGGCTGCGGCCGGGCGACTGAGTGTGCGGTGCTTCGATTCGCTGGAGGAGACGTGTCAGGTGGCGGCCCAGTTGATCGCCGCGGGCCGAGTGGTGGCCTGGTACCGGGGTCGGATGGAGTTCGGGCCGCGGGCGCTCGGGAATCGGAGCATCCTCGCGGACCCCGGACACCCGGAGATGCGGGACCGGATCAACGCCATGGTGAAAATGCGGGAGGCGTTCCGGCCCTTTGCGCCCGCAGTGACCGTGGAGCACGTGGACCGGTACTTCGACGTGCCGGCCGGGACGGAGCTGCCCTACATGATCATGGTGGTGCCGGTGCGGCAGGAGTGGCGCGCTCTTCTGCCCGCCGTCACGCACGTGGACGGCTCGGCGCGGGTTCAGACGGTGGCAACGAAGGACAATCCCGACTTCCACGCCCTGTTGCGCGCCGTGGGTCAGACGACGGGTCGTGAGATGGTGCTCAACACAAGCTTCAACGTGAAGGGTCAGCCGATCGTCAACACACCCCAGGAAGCGATCGACACGTTCCTGGGGACGGGCATCGATCATCTGTTCCTGGACAACCATCTGGTCAGTCGTTGGGGGGACTGACCTCCAGGCGCTCGGCGATGACGACGGCGGCGGCGAACGAGCCTTCGTGTGTGAGCGTGAGGTGCAGGTGCTCGATGCCGAGCTCGCGCGCGCGTGCCTGAGCCCCGCCGGACAGTTGGAGCCGAGGCACGGTTCCGTTCTGACTCACCACCTCGACCTGGGCGAAGGAGATGCCGGGACCCCACCCGGTGCCGAGCGCTTTGAGGCAGGCTTCCTTGGCCGCGAGTCGTGCGGCGAGCGCCTGCGCTCGGTCGGCGCGCTCGGCACAGGCGTCCCGCTCGGCTTGGGTAAAAACCCGGGTCTCGAATGCGTCGTCGGTCGCGAGCAGTATACCAATCCGTGCGACCGATACGAGATCAAACCCGACGCCGACGATCACGATCTAGTTCCCGCTGACGTGTACGTGATCGTACTCGAAGAAATCCAGCTCCGTCTTGACGTCCCCGACCCCGCCCCACACGGGCGCCACCTTGTAGTACGCGAAGAGGTCGGGAGGTAAGGACACGTTGTTGTACGACCCGATCAGTTTCCCGTCGAGCCACCATTGCACGATCCCGCTCGGCGGACTCTGCGTTGGCCCCTGCGTCACCAGCCACTCGATGCGGTGCCAGTCTCCCATCGACACCGCCACGTTCGACACATTCGGCGTCAACCAGTTCAGATCCGAGGTCGAGAACTGCGGGAACACCCGGAGCTCGAACGGCCCGCCTGGCTGTCCGTACAGGGCCATGAACATGCTGCCCGTGCCTTGAGAGAAGATGTACTGAATCTTGTTGACGTTCGCGTCCTGCCCTTGCCAGGGGTTGCTGCTCTTCCACCAGATCCCGACGTAGACCGAATGCACCGCTTGGGGGAACGTGAGCTGCATGGTCCCCGGTGCCTGCCCACCGCCGAAGCCAATCGGATAGAGGATCTCGAGCACATCCGGCGGAGAAAACGGCGCCGACGGATCGGGAATCACGACCGCCGTTCCGAACTGGAGAAGCCAGTTGGGAGAGTTCAGGACGTCGAAGGGCTGTTCGCTGATGAGCTGATAATTGGCGGGCTCGTTCGGCCACGTCCCCGGCGGCGACGGCTGCACCACCGTGACGTCCGATGAACCCTGGTGCCCACTCGTGGCCGCGCTGACCGTGGCACCCCCTGATGTGATTCCCACGACGAGACCCGTCGGGAGAGCCTTGGCGATAGTCGTATCGGAGGACGCCCAGGTGACCGAGTGCCCTCGGAGCGTGTCCCCGCGCGTATTCAGCACGATGGACGACAGCTGAGCCGCCCCACCCACCGGCACCATCACGCTTGCGGGCCGGACGTCCACTTCGCCGACGGGAAGGGCGACCAGGCTGACGACCGCCGAGTCGGCGATGGCAGTCCCGGTCGCCCGGGCTGTCACCACGTCCTCCTGGCCCGATGCGGGCGCCGTGTACAGTCCGCCGGCCGTGATCGTTCCAAATCGGGCCGACCACGTAACTACGACCGCCACCGAGTCACCGCCCTGCGTGACGCCTTTGGCCTGGAACTGCACGTGATCCCCCGGCGACAAGGTCGCGACGGCGGGCGTGATCAGAATCCCAAGCACTGTGGTGGTAGCGGAAGACCCTACAACCTGAACACTTCTATCGAGACAGGCGAACACCAGGACGGCGATACTCACGAGCAAGACCGCCCCCAGTAGTCGCTGCGTGGCCCCGACTCGCGGGGCGCACCGTTCGTCGCGCAAACGCACCGTGACCATCCTTGCACTTCGACTGGAAAACTGCCGCCCTGAAAGGCACAGGGATTGCCCTTCTTCGCGGGCGCTATGGCCACTGGCGCAAGCTCCGTGCAACCGCGTGTGCAGCCCTCCCCCGTCTCCGGGGTCCAGCGGGCTCCGACCCGATTCTCACACCGGGCGGAGAGCTGGCGCCGGCTGCGCGGAGTCTCGATTGCCCATCTGATCGAAATGGACGGTCCCGGCGGGGCCGAGCGCTTGGTCGCTCTCCTCGCCGGCGCCGTCGCCGACGGCGGAGCGCGCAGCATCGCGTTCCTGCCGGAAGGAGGAGAGGGATGGCTCACGCGCGAGCTTCGCCTGGTCGGCATCACCGTCGAACACGTGCCGGTGGACACCCACCGCCGGACCATGACGGCCCTGGAGGCCGGGTTCCGCCGTCACGACATCGCCGTGGCACACAGCCACGAATTCGCGATGGGGATCTGCGGCGCCGTGGCCGCCCGCCGGACGGGCGCGGGACACGTCATCACCATGCACGGTGGCCGGCACTACGCCACCAGGTGGCACCGGCGGCTCGCCCTCCGCCTGGCCGCGACCCATAGCGGGGCGCTGGTGGGAGTCTGCCGCGAAGCGGCCGACGCGCTGCGCCGGGATCTCTGGCTCCCCCGGCGCCGCGTCCTGACCATTTCCAACGGCGTGTTCGCGCCGGACTTCTCACACCCGGCCCCGCTGCGGGCCGACCTGGGGCTCGCGGAGCACGAGGTGCTCATCGTCGCGGTCGGGAACCTGTACCCGGTGAAAGGACACCGGTATCTGATCGAGGCCCTGGCCCTGCTCCGCGAGCGCCACCCGCACGCGCACGTCGCCGTCGTGGGCCGTGGGGAGCTCCACGAACCACTGGAAACTCTCGCCCGCTCTTTGGGCGTGAGCGACCGGGTGCATCTCCTGGGATTTCGACCTGACGTCGGGAGCGTGCTGGCGGCCGCGGATTTCTTCGCGCTGCCGTCGCTCTCGGAGGGCCTCCCGCTCGCATTGCTGGAAGCGATGCGAGCGGGGTTGCCCATCATCGCCAGTGATGTGGGCGGCATCCGCACCGCGCTGGCAAACGGCGAGGCGGGCCAGCTCGTCCGGCCGGGGGACCCGCAAGATCTCGCTACCGCCCTCGACTGGCTCCTGTCCCAACCGACCGTCGCAAGCGTCTTCGGGGCGCGCGCTGAAGCACGAGCCGCCGAGGAGTACGACTTCCAGCGCACCGCGGACAGCTACGCGTCCTTGTACGCGACGCTCCTCCCCGCCCGCGCACTGACCCGGAGCCTCTGATGCGCCTCGCGCTCATCGCCGACATCCACGCCAATGCGCCAGCGCTGGAAGCGGTGCTGGTGCACGCCCGCCGGCAGCGCGTCGACTTGGTCGTCGGCCTCGGCGACATCGTGGGCACGTCGGCCCTGCCTCTCGAGACGATCGCGATGATGCGCGATCAGGGGATCGAAAGCGTCGCCGGCAACCATGACCTCGCCGCGATCGGGCGCCTCTCCCTCGACCTCGCGGGCCCCCGTGCCCGGGAAGTGCTCGAGTGGACGCGGGACGTGCTGAGCGACCAGGAGTGGCGCTATCTCGCCGAGCTCCCGATGGAGCTGGCCCCCCGCCCCGAAGTCCTCTGCATCCATGCGGGATTCTCGGACCCCGTCGCCACGCTCCGGACCGCCGACGACTTCCGCGCGCAAGCCCGCCTCATCCGGGAGTACGATCCACGCGTCTCGATCTGCTGCCTCGGTCACACCCATCTGCCCGGCGTGGTATCCGTCGTGGGCAGTGAGGTCTACCTGTATCCCGGTCCCGTCGCCGACCTTCCCACCGAGGGATTCCACTTCGTGAATCCCGGGAGCGTGGGGGATCTCACCACCCGCGATCCCCGGGCGGTCTACGCCACCCTGGATCTGGACGAGCGCCGGGTCCGCTACTTCAGGGTCCCCTACGATCGCGGGGCCGTCCTCTCGGCCAACACCCGCCAGCGGACCACGGCCCACCTTCTGGAACAGTCGGCGTGAGAGTTCTCGTCACCGGCGCCGAAACCCCGGAGGGCCTGGCGGTCATCAGGGCCCTCGACCGGGTGGGCTTGGACGTGGTGGCCGCCGGGGACCGCCGGCTGTCCCTGGGTTTCGCGTCTCGATATCCGAAGGCCCGGCTCCGTTACCCGCCGGTCCACGAGAGTCCGCGCCGGGCGTCGGAAGCGATCACCGACATCATCGATCGCACCAACCCTGACGTCGTGATCCCCGTCGGCGAGGACGTCCTGGTCACCCTGAACGAGAACCGGCGGCGCGTCTCCCGCCATGCGATTCTCGCCGCGCCTCCTCCCGAGGTGCTGGGCCGCGCGCTCGACCGCGCCAAGGCGCTGACGCTCGTCAAGCGGCTCGGCATCGAGACGCCCAAGTGGGTCCAGGGAGAGTCGCTCACCGAAGTCCTGGATGCGGCCGCGGACCTGCGTTTCCCGGTCGCCGTCAAACCGCGGGGGCCCGCCCTGTACCGCCCCACGGCGCACACCCTCGACTTCGACGTCCAGTACGCTGAGAACCTCCGCGGCCTGGCGCGGCTCCTCGGGCCCCGTCAACGGGACATCCGGATGATGTTGGTCCACGAGTGCCTGACGGGCATCGGGCATTGCGTGAGCGCGGTCTGCGATCAGGGGAAAGTCGTCGCGCTCTTCCCGTGCGAGTGGGAGCGGGAGTATCCGCTCACCGGCGGTGTGAGCGTGGTGCGCCGGTCCATCCCGCTGGATCAGCGACTCGTCTCCGCGACCTCCCGAGTCCTGGAAGCGTGGGGCTGGCATGGCGTCGCGATGGTCGAGTTTCGGTACGACCGACGGGACGACGAGTACACGTTCATCGGCGTAAGCTCCCGTTTCCCGACGTCCACGGCCCTGGCCCTCGCGGCCGGGATCAACCTGCCACACCTCATCACGTGTCTCTATGCTGGGCAGCCTCTCCCCGAGGTCCGTCCGTACACCGTAGGCGTGCGCGAGCGCTGGTTCCGCGGGGATCTCCTGGCCCTGAAGGACGGCGTCTCGAAGCCCAAACCGCGGGCACCGGCACAGGTGCCGTACGCGCGGGCTTCGTCGTTCTCGCTCTGGGGAGCCTTCTTGAAGGACCTGCTCTTCGGGGCGCGCTCGTCCGAGTTTCAGCTCCGCGATCCGGGCCCCGGCGTGCTCGAGCTGGGGGCGCTTCTCAGAATCGGTGGCCGCTGGTTGATCGAGGCGATGAGCGGTCTGCTAAAACGCCAGCCACCACTCCCCGTCCAGCCGCGAGAGGAACGTGTCGCTCTGGCCGTCTCCGACGGCCCGGTCGTCCCGGCTGTCCCGGCCCTCCCGGTCCGGTTCCAAGTCGGCGTGGAGGACGGGGTCGGCGGCCTTGAGCAGCACCCAGGGCCCGGCAGTGGTGAATTCGCACTGAGCGGCCGCGAGAGCTGAGCAGAACGTCGGGTCCACGCGCCCACGCAGGTCACGGGCGCCCTGGGAGCGGGCCTGCCACATCGCGTGCTGCAACAGCAGCGACCGCGCGGCCGGGATGCTCCCCATTTGCAGAACTTCGGCTTTCCGCTCGCCTGCTCCGGTGTAGTAGAGCACCCATCCCACTGCCGCGCCCTCAGAATCCCGGACGACGCCCCCCGACAGCCGGCCAAGACTCCGTTTGGCCGCCGCCATACTGAGCAGCCAGGTGAGCGACCGCAGGTCGTACGACGGTGCGACGCGGTACGCACTCAGAACGTCGATCATGCAGGGCAGGAGCTCCGCGGGATCGAGCGTGGATACGTACGTGCCCAGTCTGGGAACAGAGGGACCACCATGCCCGTGCCGATCCAGGCGCACATGCCACTGCGTCCGGCGATCGGTGGACGCGATGCCCCCCATCGCGATCCAGATTCGTTGCGCCGCGTCGTTCGCGGAATCGGCGATCGAGAGATCCTGCGCCCCCGCGAAAAAGGCGCGGGCGAGTTGGAGACTGATCTGACCTTTGTAACCGGGCGCCACCATCAGCTGAGTGGCGACGGCGGCGATGATCGGCCGGCTCCTCCACACCATGGGGCGCGGCACCACACCCACGAACCCGCCCACAACTCCCCGTTCGTCCTCGTAGACCCAGGACGGATAGGCGGGGTCGGACCAGGGGGAGCCGAAAAACACCACGTCGAAATAGTCAGCCAGGTCCGACGGGGTCTCCTGCTCGCTCAGCCGGAAGGCGTGACGCCGGAGGGTGACGACACCCGGGATGTCTTCCCGGCGGAAGGGACGGATGAAGCCTGTAGCGTCGGGGACGACGCTCTCGCGCTCCCACTGGAGCGCCGGCGCGTCAGACGGGGTCGCCGACACGGTGCAAATAGAGCGGGAGGGACCGGACCAGCGGGAGGTCGAGACGGTACCGGGCGATCACCCCGAAGGGCTCCCACCCGGCGCGGGCCGCCCACCCGCGCGCCGGCTCGTTCGTCTCCGCGATATGCGTCACCAGCCCCGCAAGGCCGAGATCCCGGGCGACGTAGTACAAGGCGTATTCGAATTGCGTCGCCACACCCTTCCGGCGGGCCGTGGAGAAGGCGAACAGGTTCTCCACTTGGCCCCATCCCGCCTCGAGTGGCGGGTACATCCCCGCCCACTCCGGCAGCGTCCGCAGCAAGGCATTGTCGGCCCGCGTCAGGAGCCACTGCATGCAGAGGGGCCCCGACTCGTCACACCAGACGTAGGCACGCCGCAAGCCGTGCTCCCAGAAGCGTATGCCGGACCTGAGCTGGTTCTGGTCCCGGTCCACGTGCGCCGTCAGACCCTGAATGAAATGGTCGGTGATCGGCCTGAGCCGAACACCCTCGGGAGTCGGCGGGAGGTTCGCGAGCGTGATGCGATAGCGGATCCAGCGCTCGCGGGCCACGCGCTCCGGTGAGAGGCTATGTCCCCAGGCGCCTACGCGTGCGGTGACGCGCGCCACGACTGGTGCCGCCGGCCAGGCCGCCGTGCCGACGCAGATCCACTCGCGGGGTCGAGAGGGAGCGCTCACGGATCCCAGGGTTTGCACCTTTCGGGCCACGTCAGGGAAAGCCTCGCCTTGAAGCCTCTGCCCCACCGCTCCGCACTAAAAGGAGGCCCATGCTCACGCCTCAGGAATCAGCCATGCCACCATAACTAGTTGCAATATAATCATTTACATAATGCCTCCGGATTAGCCTCCCGAGGCACGGTCCCTGCCTATCTAGGGGCCTGAGAGAAAGGTTGCCCCTATGACTCGCTCAGAAAAACGACTCGAAGGCATCGCCGATCTCGGGCTCCCCAAACGGGAAGCGCGAAAGATCTGGCGGGAAAGCGTCCGGCACCGGCGCGCGCTGCTGCGCGTCCTGGGCCGTGACGTCGGCGCCCGTGTCGCCCTGCTGGATTATCTGCTGAACGTCCGTGAAGAGACGATCGACGCCACGGTCGTGGACAAGTCCGCGCTCGGTTCCCTGCACCACCAGGCGATTTCGGACGTGCTCACCGACCTCTACGATCGCCGGTACTTCGACCAGGCGCTCGCCCGGGAGACCGAGCGGTGCCGCCGGTACGGAACGCCGGTGTCGGTATTCCTGATGGACCTGGACGACTTCAAGGACATCAACGACCGCTTCGGCCACCAGGCGGGAGACGAAGTCCTCCGCCAGATGGGGGTCCTGATCCGGGCGCACGTCCGCGCGGCCGACATCCCCTGCCGCGTGGGTGGGGACGAGTTCGCGATCATCCTCACCGACACCCCCCAGGCCGAGGCGCTCCTCATGGCCCAGCGCTTGCGAGTGGGGGTCTTCAACTGGTTCTCCACTCAAGAGGTGCATGGGCGCATGCTGAACCTCACACTGAGCGGTGGCGTCGCGACGATGCCTCTCGACGCCGATGGCGCCGACGAGCTCTACGCGGGCGCCGATCTGGCGCTGTATGAAGCGAAGCGGAGAGGGGCGAATCAGATCTCCGCGGTGGCGAGTCCCGGTGACCCCCCCGGGCTCGCCGTCGCCGGAGCGGCCTGATGCGCGCCACCTTCCCGCGGCTTCGCATTGAAGACGACGGTGACCGCGCTGCGGCAGGCCCCGACCTCGATCTCGAGATCAACCGCCGGATCTTCCGGCACGAGGATGGGAGCGGCGCGGCACCTTACAGTTCGGCCTATGAAGCCAGCCTCATGCTCGAGTATCAACTCGCGCGTTTCGGCTGGATGATGGACGTCGCGAACCAGGGCCCCTACTGGGTGAAGCTGGAGCGGGGCGACCAATGCGTAACCGCGGCGGGTGACACGGTCGAACTGGCGCTGTGCCGTGCCGCCCTCAAAGCCGTCGAAGCTGCATAGGGCGGCAGGACAAGATGGGAGCTTGGCACCATTATGAGGCCTGCGAAGCCGACGAATCCCCTGGGTCCGGCGCCAATTGGCCGTGATCCCAAGACCTTCGACTTGGACGGCCCGGGTCCATTTGTTGCACTGAAGGGGCGCACCGCCATGACTCCACCCCAAGGTATTCCCGCCACGGTGCTCATCGCCGCCACCCTTGAACGGTCGGCGGTCGCCGCCGCGCTCGAGGGAGCGGGCTTCACCATTATCGAAGCGGAGTCGGGTGTGGCCGCCCTGGGACGGGCGCGCGTCGTCCGCCCCGACGCCATTATCCTGTCGGCCGTCCTCCCCGACATGTCCGGGATCGAGGCGTGCCGGCTCCTGCACGCGGATCCGCTCGTTGGCGGGAACGTCCCGGTCGTCATCCTGACCGGAGAGACGCCGAGTCCGGCAGAGCGGGTCGCAGGGCTCTCCGCGGGTGTCTGGGATTTCTTCCGGCATCCGCGCGACACCCGGGAGCTCGCGCTCAAACTCCAGACGTACATCGAATCCCGGCGCAACGCCGGCCCGGCGATCGAGAGCGGCGGGTTCGACCCCGTCAGCGGTCTACCCGCACGCCCCGGGCTGACGCGGCGGATTCGCGAGTTGGGTGGGCTGATGACGCGCACGCATGGCGCCCTGGCGTGCATCGTAATTGACATCGAGGCGCCTGACGCGGGGGCGCCCGCGACCGTCTCGCAGGTCACGCGCGTCTCGGACGTCGTAGGCATCCTGAGCCCGACCCAGTTCGCCGTGCTGGCGCCCGCGACCAGCGCAACGGGGGCCGCGGCCCTCGCCCGCCGAGTGGCCGCCATTCTGCGCGATGGCCGGGCCGGTGACGGCGGCAGTGTGCAGGCGCTCCTGATCGGCTACGACGCCGTCGACAATTTGACGTACGCTCCCATCAACCCGCCCGACCTGATCACTCGCGCCACCGCG
>DATBBZ010000038.1:0-2958 GCA_036270745.1 Gemmatimonadales bacterium
AACGAGAAAGCCGCGGATGGAATTGACGTCGGTCAGTGCGCCCGTTTTGGCCCAGACCACCGCGACCTGCGTGGTCGAGCCGTTGGTGATCCACATCTTGGCGCCGTTCAGGACCCAGCCGTCCTTCGTTTCCTTGGCGACGGTGATCATTCCCGAGGGGTTCGAGCCGTAGTCGGGCTCGGTGAGTCCGAAGCAGCCAATGACCGACCCCTTCGCCATCTCCGGCAGCCACTTCTTCTTCTGTTCGTCCGAGCCGAACGCGTAGATCGGGTACATCACCAGCGCGCCCTGCACCGACGCGAAGGACCGTACACCGGAGTCACCGCGCTCGAGCTCCTGCATGATGAGCCCGTACGCGACGTTGTTCAGTCCGGCACACCCGTATTCCTCCGGCAGGTTCGCGCCGAACAACCCCAGCTCGGCCATGCCCGGGATCAGCTGCTTGGGGAACTTGCCTTCGATGTAGGCGTCGCCGATGACGGGCATGAGCTGCTCATCTACCCAGGTCCTGACGGTGTCCCGGACGGCGCGCTCTTCTTCGGTGAGGAGGGTGTCGAGGGCGTAGAAGTCGACGCCGTGGTATTTCGGGGCCATTCGGTCTCGGGAAGTAGGTCAAAGCCAGCTATTGCCCATCCCCGGACTTGCGTCCCTAAAGGACAGGCGGGGGTCAGGAAAAACTAACCGGTCCGAAGGGTTTACCTAACCCCGGGCGCGAGCCCGGGGTTGGTGGGGTCTTGCGGTGCCTAGGGACTGCCTACAGACACCGAATCCCTGCGGGCTTCCGAATGGGCTCCCCCGCGGGCGAATGCGAAGGTATCCGAGGCCCGCCAGCGGCCCCGGTCCCGGTCCCAGCGGAAGAAGGTGACCTGCACGGCCGTGGGCTCGATGGTCACGAAGTTGAAGCAGGAGGGGCGTCCGCCGCGGGAGCGGGTGGACAGTGTCCCCGAGGTAGACACGACCACCCGGCCTCCCAGAACGTCCGCACCCTCCTGATGATCGTGCCCGCACAGCACCACGTCGGCTCCGCAGTCGAGAATGCGCCGCTGGGCCTGGCGCCAGCGGGCGAGGCCCATACGTTGTGAGATGTCTCCCCGAAGCACGTTGTGGTGGAGCACCAGGACCCGTGCGTCGGCAGGATCGGCGCCCGCGAACAGCTGCTTCACGCGTACGTATTCCGACTTTGGGAAGTGGCCCTTCACCGCGATGTCACGCGGGCGCAGGGTGAGCGATCCCCATGCGATCCCGTGCGACGTGTTCGCTCCCGCGATGACGGCCCCGGGGACATTGAGCGTCGGCGTGATGTCCTCGCCGAAATAGCGGCGGTACTTCTCGTACTTGGCGTGTGAGCCGAAGGGGACGAACGGGCGCCACCACCATTGGACGTCGTGGTTGCCCGGCGTGACGTGCACCGGCGACGTCTCTCTGGCCGTGTTGACGAAGGCGCGGGCGCGCTGGAACTCGCCGTGCCGGGCCCGCTGGGACAGATCGCCGGTAATCACGACCGCGTCGGGGCGCAGGTCGGGCAGAATCGCCTCGAGCGCCTCGATTTGACGGATGTCGGCGACGCCGCCGAAATGCAGATCGGCGAGATGCAGGATCTGAACCGTCACGAATCCACCTGCACGGTATAGGTCAGGGTGGCCGTGCCGTTCGCGGGGACCGGCACCCGGAAGCGCTGCTCCGACGACGTCAGCTTTTCCGCAGGGATGTTCGAGTCGGTGATGACCCAGTTCCCCCAGTGACTTTCGCGCACGTCCACCGTCACCGCCTGATTCTTGGCATTGGTCAGCGTGACCTTGTAGCTCGCGGTCACCCGGCTGTGGGTCCCCCGCCCGGAGGCGTTGGGGACGCTGACCTGATGATAGTCAGTCTGGATGCGTTCCGCGGTTACGTCAAATGCATCGCCCGACTGGACTCGAAGATCCTTGCCCGCCGGCGTATGCGTGAAGGACGCTTCCCCCACCAGCTGCACCCGGCCCGAGGAATCCCGCTGGAACACTTCCATCGTGCCGCCCGGCAGCGGGCGGTCGCCGAGCCCCGATCCATGAGGCCTCTTGAAAGTGTACCAGACCTGGACCGGAACAGTATTCGGGTCTTGCCCGATCGGCCCGAAGTAGCCCCGCCACGGAAGTACCCCCGGCACGACGAATTCCTGCGTGTAGTCGGCGCGGGCGCGCGGGAAGAGCGCGGTGGTGAGCGGAGCCCCGATGTCGAAGGAAATAGGTCCGGGCAGCTCGTACACGTGGGTTTCGCCCACGGTTTGTTCGCCCGCGTAGCCCGCGGACTTCTGGAGCTCGTCCCGGGCCGCCATCATTCCGGCTGCCATCATCGGGGCCGCCGGACTTCGGGCGCGATTCACCGACCCCGCCACCAACTGCACCGAAACGCTGTCAACTTTCATCGACGACGAGTTGATGGTCGCCGCGCCGGTCACGAGAGCCGTACCCGACCCGCCCAGCACCGCCTGGTACACGGCTTCCCACGTCACCCCTTGACTGACATAAGCGAGGTCCGTCACGTCGCGCGCCCGATTCGCCTCCAGCGTCACCACCGCCTCCGGTTTCGACCGGATCAGGCTGGCTTCGGCTGGGAAAAGGGTCTCGCCCGGCAACATGAATTGAATCATCCCGTTCGGCATCTTGATCTGCATGGGATTCACGCTCAACACGGTCGCCTGAATGGTGTCTTTGCCCCGAATGAACGTGAGGGTCCTGCCGATCGAAGCGCGAAGGGCGGCATCGGCATCTGTGGCCGGGCGCAGGACGGCGCTCGTCACCGCGACATTCGAGTCGGGTGAAAAGAGCGTCGCCGGATCGAGCCCGGGCAGATCGAGCGAAAAGATGTTGGTCCCGCGCTGAAGCCTCTGCGGGAGAGTCTTGCGGACCACCACACGCCCATCGGAATAGATGGAGAGTGAGGTTTGCCCGACCAGCGGGCCAGCCAGAATGCCGAGCAGTA
>DATBBZ010000039.1:0-2910 GCA_036270745.1 Gemmatimonadales bacterium
GGGGGGAAGGGAAGACCTGGGCCTTGAGCGGGATGATCGCCGGCGGGGTGGTGGCCTTGCTGGCCGTGGTCGGGACCTTCGGCGCGATCGCTACGTCGTACGCCCAGAATCACCCGGAGTTCACCCAGTGGGCCCCGACGGGTGCCGCCGCGGCGCAGACGCCGATCGTGATCGGGGCCGTGGGCAGCGCACTCGCGCTGCTTCTGGTGGCTGGATTCGTCTGGATCAACTTCCAGCGGCCCATTCCTGCCCCCGTCTTCGCGATGGGGCTGGTACTCCTGGTGGGCGCCGATCTGTACCGGGCAGGGGAGGGGTTCTGGCATTGGAGCTCGCCCGAGACGGAGCAGGCGGCCTCCGACGACTTGATCAAGCACCTGCAGGCCACACCACTGCCGTACCGGGTGTTCGATCCGCTCGAGATCTACTCGCGTGATGCCCTGATGGCGTACAGCGTGCCCCAGGTAACCGGGTACCACGGCAACCACCTGCAGACCTCTCTCGAACTGCTCGGCGGTGAAGGTGGCGCGAATCTCCTCCACTCACCCAACCTGTTGAAGCTGATGGACGTGCGGTACTTGATCTGGCCGGACACCGCTCGGTTGCTGGGATATCACCGGGTGCTGGGCCCGGTCCGGACTGGATTGGGGAAAACAGCGTACCTCTTCGAGGCTGACAGCGCACTCGAGTACGCCCGCGTAGTTGCGGACGGAGTCAAGGCGGATACCAGCCAGATCGTTCCGACACTGATGGATGCGCGCCTCGACTATCACCGGTTGGTCCTGTTTAGTCCCGACCAACCCGTGAATCCATTGCCGGTAACCGCCATGCCCGCACCGCCGGCGTCGAAGGCGACGGTGACCAAATGGGCTCCAGGAGCGATCAGCATCGCGATTACGCCGCCGACGGACAGTGAGCGGTACCTGGTGGTGAGCGAGAACTGGTACAAGGACTGGAAGGCGACCGTGGACGGCGGTCCGGCGCCGGTGATCCGGGGGGACCAGTCGCTGATCACCGTTCTACTCCCCACGGGCGCGCGGACGGTGGAGTTGGCGTTCCGGCCCGATGACTATGCGAAGGGGAAGACCATCACGCTGGTGTCCTTGTTCTTGATCATCCTCTTCGGGGCCGTCCCGTTGGTGATGCGAAGGGTGGCCCGTGGCTGAGAAGGCGCTTGTGGTGATCCCGACATACAACGAGTCGATGAATCTCCCCACCATCGTCCCGGACGTTCTGAAGCAGGATCCGCGGCTCGAGGTTCTGGTGGTGGACGACAACTCGCCGGACGGGACGGGGCGGATGGCCGACGAGATGGCCGGTAAGGATCCCCGGGTCCACGTCTTGCATCGTCCCGGTAAGCAGGGCCTCGGCACCGCCTACCTCGCGGGCTTCAAGTGGGCTCTCGAGCGGTCGTACGAGCTTATTTTCGAGATGGACGCGGATTTCTCGCACGATCCGGGGCATTTGAAGGAGTTTCTCAAGGCTGCTGAGGGGGTCGACCTGGTGCTGGGGTCGCGGTACCTGGGCGGCAAGGTAACGGTGGTAAACTGGCCGATGGGCCGGCTCCTGCTGTCCTACTTCGCCAACGTGTACGCGCGCCAGATCACCGGTTTGGCCATCTGGGACCTCACCGGTGGCTTCAAGTGCTTTCGCAGGCGCGTGCTGGAAGCCATTGATCTTTCGGCGGTTCGGTCCAATGGCTATGCTTTCCAGATCGAGATGACGTTCCGCGCCTGGCGGAAAAAATTTCGGTTGAAGGAGATACCGATCACGTTCGTGGATCGGACGGAAGGTCAGAGCAAGATGAACAAGGCCATCGTTCGGGAAGCGGTGTGGGTAGTGCCACGCCTGCGGTGGATGGCGATTCGCGGAGTGCTATGAGTCAGGGTCTCCCAATCTACAAGATGAGCGGGTCCGGAAACGATTTCGTGTTCGTGGACGGACGACACTCGGCTATCGCGGACTGGAGCAGGGAGCAGATCGCCGAGCTGTGCGCCCGGGGCACGGGCGTGGGGGCGGATGGCCTGGTGTTCGTGGCGCCCGGCAGCGGTCCCGGTGCGGTCCGTATGATCTACTACAACTCGGACGGCTCGCACGCCGCTATGTGCGGCAATGCGGCGCTCTGCAGCACCCGCCTGGCAGCCCACCTCGGCCTTGCCGGCAAGACCATGCGTCTGGAAACCGACGCGGGGGTCTACGAGTCCCGAGTGAACGGGGCCCAGGACCGTGCGGAGCTCCATCTGGCGCCGGTCGTAGAGCCCAAGGAGGTCCCCAAGCTCGGCCTTATGCCGGACGTGGGCGAGAAACGGGCGGCACTGGGGATCGTCGGCGTGCCGCATCTGGTCGTCCTAGTCGAGGATGTCGAGAAGATCGATCTGTTGGGCCGCGGGAAAGCGCTCCGGGGCGACAAGGCCCTCGGGGCGGCTGGGGCGAACGTGAACTTCATCTCACCCGGTGAGGGTGGCCGCTGGAAGATGCGGACCTACGAACGGGGCGTAGAGGCCGAGACGTTGGCGTGCGGGACCGGTGCGGTGACGGCTGGCTGCGCCCTGGCGTCCTGGGGGCTGGCGACCTTACCGGTGGTGTTCCTGACCCGGAGTGGCCGGGAGTTGAAGGTCAGCGCGAAGCGATCGGGGGCTGGGGCTCAGTACGACGACGTCTGGCTGGATGGGGAGGCGCGGATGGTGTTCAGGGGGGTGCTGACTTGATCCCTTTATCCACACCTTCCCACACTACAACTTAACATAATATCTCTTATACGAAGTTGTTTGTAGCGACAGTGGCTTATTTCAGCTTAGGATCCTTCCACCCACCCCGCGTCAACTCCCCCAGCCGGACCTTGGCCTCGGTGATGTAGCCGGTCGAATCCATCCCCGTCACGACCTTGGAAAGCGCGCCGAGAGCCTTCGCGGT
>DATBBZ010000040.1:0-3708 GCA_036270745.1 Gemmatimonadales bacterium
TATCAAGTTCGGGAGCGTGGGAATCCGGGGGGAGCAGCCGAGACCGGGGGCCGACATCGTTCCCGAGGCCACGATCCGGTTCTCCCTCGGAGAAGAGGCGGAAGCCATCCGCTGGATGCACGAGGAAGTGAAGAATACCGGCGGCCTTCCCCTGGCGGAGGCCGAGGCCGTGGTGCGATCGCTGTCGGTGGCGATGCACGGGGACCAGCAGATCGTCCTGCCGCTCCTGCACTTGAAGGAGTTCGACCAATACACCACCACGCATTCGATGAACGTGTCGGTGCTGGCGATGGCTCTGGCGGAGTTCATGGGGCTCGGCGCCAGCGATGTCCGGGGCTTCGGCGTGGCGGGACTCCTGCACGACCTCGGCAAGACCCGGATTCCGCTCGACATCCTGACCAAGCCGGGGAAGCTGACCCCCGACGAGCGGGAGCTGATGAACGCGCACCCGGTGCAGGGGGCCCGGATCATACTCGAGGCCGAAGAAAAGCTCGACCTGGCCGCCGTGGTCGCCTACGAACACCACATCATGCTGAACGGCGGCGGCTACCCCCGGCCGCACTACGGCCGGGCCTGCCATCGCGCCAGCAACCTGGTGCACGTGTGCGATGTCTACGACGCGTTGCGGACCAAACGGCCCTACCGTGATGCGTGGGAAGCGGAGAAGATTCTGCCGTATCTCGAGGGGCGTGCGGGGATGGAGTTTGACCCCGAGATCGTCGCGGCGTTCATCGCGATGATGCGGAAATGGGAGCCTCGCGTGGCAGTCCTCAACGACGAGCAGGCACCCGTGGTCGCGCCCGGGGTATCCACCAACGGCGGTGAAGCCAAGACTCCATGACCAGAATCCTTTTCAGTATCGTCGCCGCACTCGCCCTCCCCGGTATAGCCGGGGCGCAGGCGGCCGGTCCGAAGCGGGTGCACCTCGAGGGACGGTGGGAGGCGAAGGTCTCCGACGGCCTGCATTACGTCATGGTGCGCGCCGACTCCTCGGCGCAATTCGGCGAACAGGTGGCGCGCTGGCGGGTGGTGGGGGACAGCATCTGGTTCACGCTGGGGGACGGCGCGTGGCAGGTATACGGTCTCAAGATGGCGGGCGACAAGCTCACGCTTTCCGGCGGGGACCTCGACCAACCCGTCACCTTGCGCCGCGTCGGCCCCGCGACGGCTCGTCCGGCGGGCCTGGCGGTCCCCGAAGCGCCGCCGGATACGGCGCGCGCCTGGCACTGAACGGGCGTTAGCGGCTCAGAATCCCGGTGATGCGCCAGCCGCCGGGGTTGTGGCGGAAGGACGTCACCATGATCTGCTGCGACTCCTGCGGGGTCGGCGATCCGGCGTGAATGGCGAGAAAGTGCGCATGGACCACGCCGCGTGCCGCCGGATCCTTGATGGTGAGGGAATCGGTCGCGAAGGACACATCCACGCTTGCCACCCCATCGAAGAACTGCTCCCAACTCTTCACCTCCCGCGCCGTGATCGACGGATACAGCACCCGCATGTTGGACACGCGGCGGCTTTGAATGGCGCGTGAGAAGTCGTACAGCAGCTGGAGAATGGCCAGGTGCGGGTCCTTGGGTTGTGGCGTCACCGTCCGCACCCGCGCGCCGGCGCCGACCGCTGCCTGCTCTGCGGCCCCAGACGCGATCGCCGACATCACGTAGTCGCGTGCGGCGAATAGGGAGTCGGCGCGCGCCAGGGACGCCGAGATGCGGGTCGGCGGGCTTTTGGTCTTCAGGGACCGCACGAGGGTGGTCGCGCGGTCCAACCGCCTCCGGGCGTCGAGGCGCTCGCTGTCCGTCTCGCTGATCGCCTTGCGATACAGCACGCCGACCGACCCGTACCCAGTGCTGGCCCGCACCTGGTCCTTCGCCCGGGCCGATTGATCGGCCCCGAGCAGAATCCCATCCGCATTGATCATCGACTGGACGTTGTTGACCAGGGCACCCGCTACGAGCGCGCGGGCACGCTGCGCGTAGGCGGAATCCCGCAACGTGGCGAGCCGGAGGTTCAATCCCGGGATGGGCCGGGGCGAAAGGATGGAGGCCGCGGCCCCGCTCACCGGTGGCACCGGCTGCGGCGCGGGCGTCGAAAAGGCGAGGTACAGCGCAAACACGGCGGCGCCGAGGAGGACGAAGAGCACGGTGGCGCGCGACTTGAGCGAGATCGGGGCGAAGAGCTGCAGAGAGATCCGGCTGAGCGGATTCTTGAACCGGATCTGCTCGGTCGTGATGGAGGTGGGGTCCGAGAGCGCGTGACGCATCCCTAAGAGGGACGAACGGAACTCATCCGCCGTGGTGAACCGCTCGTCCGGCGTCTTGGCCATGGCCTTCAACGCCACGCGCTCCAGGGACGCCGGAATGGACGGGGCCACGGTGCGCAGCGGTTTCGGCGTGGTGGAGAGCACCTGATAGAAGACGCCGTGCACCGTCTCGGCCTCGAAGGGCCGTTCGTAGGTCAAGAGCTCGTAGAGGAGGCACCCGACGGCGAAGACGTCGGTGGCCGGCGTGATCTCGCCGTTGGTGATCTGCTCGGGTGCCATGTACGACGGGGTGCCGACGATCACGCCACCCGAGCCGGTCCGGTCCGCGTTCTGGAGCCGCGCGATCCCGAAATCCATGATCTTCACGCGCCCGTCGGCGGCGATCCGGACGTTCGACGGTTTGATGTCCCGGTGGATGACGCCGCGCGCGTGCGCGTATCCCAGCCCCTGCAGCAGCTCGATCACCAGATCCAGCTTGTGCTCGAGGGGGAGCGGTGCCCGCACCGCGATCAGGTCGCTCAAGTCCCGTCCCTCGACCAGCTCCATCGCGATGAAGAGCTGGCCGTCCGACTCACCCAGATCGTACACGGTCACGATGTTGGGATGCTGCAGCGCGGCGGCTGCCCGGGCTTCACGGTGAAAGCGCTCGCGGAGCTCCTGCGTGCGTCCGAAGGACGGGTTCAGGAGCTTGAGCGCGACGAACCGCCGGAGGACGGAGTCGTACGCCTTCCACACGACGCCCATCGCGCCTTCGCCGATGCGCTCGTGGAGCTCGAACTTATGGATGCGCCGGAAGGGGGGCTCCGGCGCCGGGGACTGGGAGTCGGCGGCGCTCATGCGTTGGTGGCCCAGTCGTACACCCGGCCGAGCAGGGCGCGCGTGTGTTCGTCGAAGACGATGTCCCGGCGCGGCAGCACCCGCTCCGCCACGCGGAGGAACCCGTCACGCGTGGTGCGGGCGTCCCCCCCCCCGTCACCGCCCCAGGCAAATGGCGGGACGTATTTCGGCGGCCGCACCGCATCGAAGACGCTCGCCCCGGTGCCGATCACCGTTCCGGTCGACAGCAGTGTGCCGATCGCCGTTTTGGCGTGATCTCCGATCAGCGACCCGACGTTCATCTGCCCGGTCTCGATCGGGTGCCCCGCCACCTCGAGCCGTACGGCGCCATAGGTGTTCTTGAGATTGGACGTGGTCGTGCCCGCGCCGAGGTTCGCCCAGCGGCCGACGACGGAGGAACCGAGGAAGCCGTCATGCGCCTTGTTGGCGTACCCGAGGAAGATCGAGGTCGAGATTTCACCGCGGACGGTACAGCGCGGCCCGATGGCCGAGCCGCGCACCGGGCCACCGAGGATGCGGGCGTTGGCGCCGACCCAGAGCGGCCCTTCCAGGCGGGAGCCCGACCGTACCTCGACGCCGCTTTCCAGGACGACGGGCCCCGTGCGCGTGTC
>DATBBZ010000041.1:0-1569 GCA_036270745.1 Gemmatimonadales bacterium
CTTCCGCGGATCGGCGAGGTTGGTGGCCCACCAATGAGACCGTAGCCACATCCCTTGGGGCATGTGGTCACGCCACATTTCCAAGGTCTTCCCGAAGACCGCGACGTCCAACCCTCGGCCAATGAGATGTGCGGCGGTTGAGAGACCGTACGGACCGGCGCCGACCACTACGGCGTCATACACGGGCGTCATGAGAGGCTCCGTCTTACGCGGGACAGCAATCGCCTGAGAGCACTACGTGTGAAATCCGTCGTTGCCCGGACGGCCGGAAGCGGGTCGTTCCAATCCAGGTAGTCGTAACTCATCGGCTTGAGAAACGAGAGACCAAAGTCCAACACCGTCCGTGCGGGGGGCGTGATGCCGGGCCTGCCTCGCTCCCCGAGGGCAGTGATCATACGCTCGATGTCTCCACCCAGGTGACGCATCCAGTGTCCGACCCGATAGCGCTGCACCCGCTCAATGGGCCCACCGCTGGCCCACTGGTACAGGAGGTATGGGAAGTCGACTCCAGCTCGGACCGCGATCTCGACTGACGCGGAGAGTCGCGGGTTGATCTCCATCAGGTAGGGGACGCCGGCGCGATCACGTCGGAACTCGACTTCAGAGTATCCCTCGAGGTTGATATCGCGCACGAGCGATTCCGCTTGACAGCCGATGTCGGATGGTACCGCGATGCTCTGCCGCAGGACCGATTGCCCGCCCAACGGTGGTCTCGTTCGCCGTGCCCATTGCGCGAAGCGCGCATACACCTCGCCCTTGGCGTAGAAGAGACTCACGGCTTCGCGTCTGCCGCTGAGCAGCTGTTGGAACAGCGCGGCCTTCCCAAACCGCGTCACCGCCTCGACTGCGCGCCGGGCCTCTTCGGCATTGATCACGAGCTCGGGACCAATCCATGTGCCCTGGCGGCCGTCCGATATCCACGACTCGCACGGTTTGATTACCGCCGGCAGGCCAATTTCGCGCAGCGCTACGGGCACATCCGCGATATCGCGAATCACCACCTCGCGCGGAACGCGCAGCCCAAGACGCTGGGCCACGGCGAGCGTTCGCTCCTTGTCGATGGCAATCGCCAGCGACGCTTCGTCTGCCAATGCAAGGCGCGCGCGTTGCTCGAGCCAGACACGATGCGACCGCAGCATCGCGATCGTGCCGTCATGCGAGGAGATGAGCACCCCCGTACCCGTAGGCTCTAACAACTCCTCCAGCATGGCACGGTACGCATCCGATGCTTCGAGGGCGGGGAACACAACGCCCCGCCGACACCAGCGAGACGAAAAGACGGGTGCATCGGGGGCCGTTCCCACGGCGGCGACCCGGAGCCCGCGCCGGCCGAGGGATCGCACGGTCACGAGCGACTGCCTCAGTGGTGCATTCAGCACCACAGCGTCGAATCTCATCGTGGGGGTGGTGCACGCAAATACCGCGCCCGGTAATGATCGCCGAGGACCATGCGTCGGAGGACGGGCGTCCGACGCGTTCTCACACGAGGCCCTGCGACGATGAAGTCCGCGACGTCCCTGCTACTGCTGCTTCCATGCAACAGGTGTCCGTCGGTAGTCTCCAGAGCAG